>JAEEIN010000105.1 GCA_016281385.1 Lachnospiraceae bacterium
GAAAGCCCCGCTCCCGTAAGAGTGAGTACGAAGACCGTTATAAGTATGCAGCTTACATATCTTCTTATACCTTTCATGTCGTCCTCACTTTACCGTTATGCTGTATGGAATGCTGTTTTTTCTGAAATGATCCAGGAGGAATTTAAAGGTGGGATAGCGGGCGTAATCATCCTCTAACTTAACCTTCATTCCGTCCTTGTAATAGTTGTCGAATATGTCTTCAAAGGTGTTTTCGGAAGTAAAGGAACCGTTGACGTAGATATTCTTGTCCCTTACTCTTATGTTTACATAACTTGACGAATTGTCTTCCGATGTAACATCGGTCTCAATTGCTTCCCCCAGTTCCTCAAGAAGGGCATCATCGGGCATATAGGATCCGCCTTCGGAAAGGATCGCTTCAAGATCCACCAGGGGCTTGTCCGCATTGATGAGTTCCACGCGCGTGGCTTTAAAGCCCACTGCACCAAGCAGGAGCATCAGAGGCAATATGCAGATGATGAATTTCTTCTTGTTGTTCTTCATCAGTGTTTCGTAACTTCCTCTATATCCTCATCGTTGACGCCGAAGCCTCTAAGCATATCCTTTATGCCTTCATAGGCGGAAGCTTTGGCGTAATCGTCCACCAGTTTAAAACTCTTCTTTCGACTTGCGGCCTCGGACAGGATCGCTGCCGCATCGCCATAGTACCCGTATTCTGTCGAGCCGATGCTCACCAGGTCCCCAGTTACGGTTATGACCACAACATCGCCCTTTAATTCCTCAACCTCGGGAACCCCTTCGTGCCTGTCGGTGAAAAGATTTCCCTCACCGTTTTCCTTAAAAAATGCCGCAAGGAATATGGCAAGTACCACGAAGGAAACCAGTAAAAGGAGCTTTATCAAATTTACCTCTCCGGGCTTAAGCCGTTTCCTGAAGATCCACCAGAATGCGATGATCAGGAAGATGACCACGCCCACAACCACTAGTCTGTACATCTTAACTCCCTACTGAATGAAAAGATTGTCATAGTCGCCGGCAAGCTCGCTCAATATCTCTTCCATCTTTAAATGGTCACGATACAGAATGTCTGTCTCGTCAAGAGTAAGAAGCACCGGCATGTTTGCATGCTCCGAAAGATAAGACGCAAGCTTTCCCTGAAAATCAAGATAAACCGTACCTTCCGTTTCGGGAGTTATCGTCATTTCTTCTATAAGTAAGTTGTCTCCGAGAAGAAAACGTATATGCCTTGTTTTAAGATCGTCCTCGTCTACATTGACGTAAAGATCTGCAAAAGCAACCTTGTCCTCGATATTCTCGATATCGTCCTTCCTTGCTTCATATAAAGAAAGGGCTGCCTTCAATTCCTCATATTCCGCGGACATTTCCGTTACCGCTTCCGCTTTGGCAATGGTCTCCTCCGCCTTAACTTTCTCGGCCTGAGTCTCCAGAGCCGAATGGCACATTACGACCATAAGGACAATGAAGATCACATCAAGCAGGGACGTAAGGTCAAGCTCCATATTCAGTTTGTCCATGATGCTCTTTTTGTTTTTCATTTACGGATCTTATTCCTCCGAGAGCTTGTGGAAATTCAAAAGATTTGTATATTCACGGTCGTTTTCCACCAGTATGTTTTCGATCTCGTTTACAACGGTGGAAGCACCGAAATTCGAAACGACCTTAAGTACGATGGCACAAAGGATACCGACGATGGTTGATGAAAGCGCGGTTCCCAGGGACCTGTACAGAACATCGAAATTCTGCTCGGTCAAAGAGCCAAGGCCAGGAACAAGGCCCACAACGGTTCCCAGAAGGCCAAGGAGTGGAAAAAGGGAGATCGACTGAACCCATGAGATGTATTTTGCGCTTTCTTCGTTGAAGCGCTGCCTTACATCGTCCATTCTCTGCACATTGAATCTCTGTATCACTTCGTAGCCCACATTTCCGGTTCCCCTTGCGATGGTGGCTTCGTTTCTTGTTTCTTCAAATTTGATGCGGGTATCCTGCTTAAGCTTCTTGAAGATCCCCGAATATTTCATGAGCATCAATAACACCACCACTCCGAAAGCAACGATACCAAGATCGTAGAGTATTGTTCCGAAACTTAATCCAAGCATTTTTCTTCCTCCGAGATCACTTTTTGTTGGCGGGACTGGGAATGTCCCTGTTGCAGCGAACGGGAGCCATCAGGATCTTGCCCGTTCCTCTGTATACGTTTACGAGGCCTTCGCCGGCAGCAACGGAACCCACCAGGGTGGGAGTCGTGCGCTCAACCGTAAAGTCAAAGCCCTTTGACCAGGCGATGGCCATATTTCCGTCTATCTTTACCACATCATCAACCACATCAAGAACGATCAGTTCCTGCTTGGGCACGGGACTTTCAAGAGCGACAACGCCCTCTCCCGTAAAGAGACTGTTAAAAAGTCCCTCTCCGCCGAAAACCGCCGATGAAACATTGCCCCTTGAGCTTACGCTGATATTCACCGTATTTTCACAGGCAAGGAACATTCCGTCCTCAACGATCATTCCTGAAGTCCAGTCCTTCAGATCTTCAAGAATGATATATCTGAAGGAAGGCTCCAGTACCAGGGTTCCTTCGCCGGTGTAAAGGGGCTTGATGGCAGTCTCGCCGGTAACAGTGCTTCCGAGGAACTTCTTCACAAGGTCACCTGCACCTTTAATGTCGGTGGTTGCCTTGATATCCCCTAACATTAACTGCATCCTTCCCTTTTGGGCGATGACACCCTTATCCTTTGTCATGAGCGCCACAAGCTGACGCTTTTTAACTTCCATAAGTGAGGAAAAATAAGCTTCCGCGGCCATTTCGGGCTTTACGGACATGTCTCTCTGATATTCGATGACCGAGAAGATCCCGGCCTTTTCGACCACCTTCCGGTCTTCGGAAGATTCAAGAATATTCGCCCTGATCAAGATAAGCCTCCCCTTTGCATAAAATACTATGCGTTATCTACCTGATTTTATCACAGTTTACGGCAGAATACAAAAACAACGGGTTGGCTGTCACCGACCCGTCGCTTTTGAAAATATATTCAAATCTCCCCTTTAAGATAAGCTGTATGAATTACCCCACAACATAACGGCCCCACCCGTTATTTTCTCCCAAAGGGTCTCTCAGTCTGCTCGGGAAGTTCCCGGCAGAAGCACACATGCATAATATCATCATTGTCATCGTCGTTTAAACGGATGGCAGTGATGGATATCCAGCGATATGAACCATCTCTCACCCGATGATATACCTCAGCGTAAACCTCCTCCTGGCCACGCTCGTACCTTTCAAGCAGATTCTCGCGGTTAAAGCATCCGAAGAAGACTCGCTGATAATGATCATGGACATAATCAAGTCCGTTGTCGATCATATCATCGAACTTTCCGCTTTCCGGGAAATCCGCATCAAGAAAATCATCGTTTCGTACGATCACATATGAATTTGCAGATAAGTTTGCAAGCACTATAAGAGGATAAGTCTTAAGTGCTGCATTAAGCATTCCCAAGGTCGCATCCCGTTCAACGCCCGTAGCTATACGGCGCTTACCGATGCGATCTTCAATCAATTCCTTGTACATAGCACTCCGATCTGTAGGTGCCAGTACCATTCCCCAAGTATATTGTAGACTATAACTTCAAAAAGCGCAAGAGATTTCGCGAAATAAAATTGCGCATTCAATATTTATGAATGCTTACAGTAAGGCTTCCCATTCTGCAATGATCTCTTCGCATTTTTCAACATCAATGTCGGCAACCGCTTCCTTAAGACGTTCAAACAAAGCCCCCTGTTCTTCGTCATAACCGTAATCCGAAAGGCTGTTGACCGCTTCTTCCATTCCGCCCATGTCAAGATCGTCAAGGGATGTCTTTAAGCCTTCGAATATCCGGCGTATCATTTCGCTGTCCGCTTTCGGAAGTGCCGACGTATCCACTTCTTCTTCCTTAAACCAGGGTGC
>JAEEIN010000106.1 GCA_016281385.1 Lachnospiraceae bacterium
CGGCAAATGGGAAGAAGAACCTTAAACAGATATTTAAGATCCGACGTTCCGTCAACTTTGGCAGCCTTGTAAAGACTGTCGGGAACCTGCTCAAAGTTTTCTTTTAGCAGATATATGTAAAATACGCTGGTGACCGAAGGAAGAATGAGACCGGCAAAGGTGTTTCTCATATTCCAGTCGGTAATGGTGACGAAGTTTGTGATGACCACAAGCTCGTTAGGGATCATCATAAGGGATAAGAACAAAGCGAACATCCAGTTCTTTCCCTTAAACTCAAGCCTTGCAAAAGCAAAAGCCGCGAGGATGGTCACTATGAGCATCACAGCCGTGGTTATGAGGGTAAAGATGACGGAGTTTGCAAAATACTTTGCAAGGGGCACCGTTGTGAACGCATCCGCATAATTCTTAAAGGTGGGACTGGTGGCGTAGAATTTGGGGATGTATTCGGAGTTATAGGAATTGTAGCTCTTTACCGAGGTAAGGATCATCCAGTAAAAGGGAAACAGCACTATGAGCGCCCAAAGCAAAAGAAGGACGTAGGTGACGCCTGTTTTTACGCGGCCCCTGATCTTAGCGCTTTTTTCTATCTTTTCATAATCGTTAAAGTCTGCCATGATATCCTCCTTTCCTAATACTGAACATTCTTTTTGCTGATCATTAAGTTGATCACCGTGATGGTGAACACTATGGCAAAAAGAATGAGAGATGCAGCGGAAGCGTAGGAAGGATATCCGCCCGAATCGCCGTAGAGCATATCATATACATATCCCACGATGGTATTCATGCCCGCTGCGTTAAGGTTCGTGCCGAAGATGGCAACCTCGTCGCTGTAGGCCTTGAACGCGCCGATGAATCCGGTGATCACAAGGTAGAAGATCATGGGGGATATCATGGGAAGGGTGATCTTGTAAAAGGTTCTGAACCGTGAAGTTCCGTCCACCTTTGCGGCATTGTAATAATCCTGCTTTACACCCGCCAGGGCGCTTGTGAGGATAAGGATCTTAAAGGGCATTACGATCCACACGGTATAAATGCACATTACCGTGATCTTTGCCCAGTAAGGCCCGTCGATGAAGTCAACGGAACTGCCGCCGAAGGCATTGATGAGAAGGTTCATCAGACCGTCGGAATATGCGGTCTTCTTAAACAGGATCATAAAAACAAGACCCACCGCCAAAGTGTTGGTTACGTAGGGCAAAAAGAAGATCGTCTGAAACAGCTCCTTTAAGGGCTTTATGGAATTAAGTCCCAGAGAGATCAGAAGCGAGATGCCCGTGGATACGGGAACCGTGATCATAACGATGATGAAAGTGTTCTTTACGGCCTGTAAAAAGAAGGGGTCGTGGAGAACATATGAAAAGTTGTAAAGGCCGTAGCCGAAGAAACTCTGTGATGCGAAATTGTAGCCTTCCTCAAAGGAATAGACGATCACATCCACAAGGGGATATATCATGAAGATCCCAAGGAAGAGTATTGCGGGCAGAAGATAGAGCCAGCCCTTGAATCCGTTTGTTTTCATGGCGTCTCCTTACTGTGCTTCCCGCTCGATGACGAGTTCGGTTTCTTTGTCAAAGATATGTACCTTGTTTGGTTTAAGGGAGAAGAGAACGTAACCGTCCTTTGTTTTTACTTCATCGTCGGAATCGATGATGGAGCGGATGGTCCGTCCTTCGAAGGCGGGATGCTCGGACAGGACGCTGGTATCCCGGCCCATGACCTCGATCCTTGACAGCCTGGCCTTGAAAGGCCCGTTTTCATCGGGAATGAACGCCTCGGGACGGATCCCCACATGGACATCTCTGTCTGCAACACCGGGAACATCCATGACTGCGTCATCGCCCATATAAAGCTTTCCGTCACGAACGGAACCGGCAAATACATTTATGGCGGGAGTTCCGAGGAACTTCGCAACAAAGAGATTTACGGGATGATCGTAGACTTCCTGGGGCTTTCCGATCTGCTGAAGGATACCGTCCTTCATCACAACGATCATATCGGAGATGCTCATGGCTTCTTCCTGGTCGTGGGTTACAAATACCGTTGTTATTCCGGTTTCACGCTGTATGCGACGCAGTTCCTCACGGGTCTGAAGCCTTAACCTTGCGTCAAGATTCGACAAAGGCTCGTCAAGAAGAAGAATGCGGGGCATCTTTACCAGGGCTCTGGCAATGGCAACGCGCTGCTGCTGACCCCCTGAGAGCTCAGATGGCTTTCTGTCCATATATTCGCTTATCTGAACCATCTTTGCCGCTTCCTCGGCCTTTTGGTTCATTACTTCTTTCGAAAGCCTGTTTTCACCCTTTAAATTCTGAAGAGGGAAGAGGATATTGTTTCTTACGGTAAGATGGGGATAAAGGGCATAGTTCTGAAATACCAGTCCCACACCTCTGTTTTCCGCGGGAACCTCGGTAACATCGTCGTCACCGAAGAAGATCCGTCCGCTTGTGGGCTTTTCAAGGCCGCTTATCATATTGAGGGTTGTGGATTTGCCGCAGCCGGAAGGGCCCAGAAGGCCGATAAGCTGCCCGTCGGGGATCTCAAAGGAAAAATCATTGACGGCGATCACGTCTTCGTGTATCTTTTTGTTTCTGTTGGGAAATCTTTTCGTAAGATTTTTGAGCACGACTTTCATATTTGTTCATCCTCCGGATAGTGACCGCTCGATCGGTCATTTCAAACGAATTCATTATATGATAATCCTTGATAAAATAAAAGCAACGGTTTGCATAAATCGGAGTTTTTGTGTATAATAACAAGTGTTGTGAAATATGTTTCCGCTTTCGGAGGAGTGACGATATGGCAAGAAAAGAAATGATCACCAGAGACAATATCCTTGACGCAGCCTTCAGTATGGCAAGCGAGCAGGGAATAGATGAGGTTACGGCCAGAAAACTGGCGGCATACGCAGGCTGTTCCACTCAGCCCATTTTCAGACATTTCGAGAATATGGACGAGTGCCTTTCGGAGGTTTTCAAGAAGACTCTTGCATATTTTGACGACTTTTATCTTAAGTATGACAAGTTAAGCAAATATCCTTTCGTAAATCTCGGAATGGCATATATCGCATTTGCGGGCAAAGAACCTTTTCTCTTTTCATACCTTTTCATGAGGAACAACAACATGGGCTTAAACCTTTACAACCTCTTAAACGGCCGCACAGGCGCGGTTATGGATGAGATGAACAGGGCAAGGGCCAACGGCGTTGCCGCTCCCGAGGAGATCTTTATGAAGATGTGGATGCTCATTCATGGAGCCGCATGCATGGTCATTACCGGTGATTACGATCTTTCAAGTGCTCAGACCAGACTTCAGCTTGAGGAAGCATACAAAGCATTCGTAAGGTAGGATATATGGAAAACAATCAGGATTTTTTGGCTAAACTGAATGAAAATTATCCGAAGATGAGTAAGGGACACAAGCTCATCGCGGCTTACATAGTGGATCGATACGATACCGCGGTGTTCATGACCGCCGCAAAGCTCGGAGAGGCTGTAGGCGTCAGCGAATCCACTGTGGTACGTTTCGCAATGGGACTTGGCTACGCGGGCTTCCCCGAATTCATGAAGGATATGGAAGAATGGTATAAATCCAAGATGAATACCGTTCAGAAGATAGGTGCCAAGTATGGCCGGGCAAGCCAGTCGGAGCTTCTTACTTCCGTACTTTCTTCGGACATAGAGAAGATCGAGGATACGATGGAGAATCTGGACGTAAACTCCTTTGAACTGGCGGTGGATCTGATCCTTCGCGCAAGAAAGGTCTATGTTACGGGTCTTCGCTCCTGCGAGCCCCTTGCAAGGTTCCTTCATTTTTATCTTCAGATGATCAGACCGGATGTCATTTTGCTCGGAACCACAAGCGTAAGCGAAATGTTCGAGCAGATGATAAGGATCGATGAGAAGGACTGTATCATAGGGATTTCATTCCCAAGATATTCAATGCGTACTTTAAAGGCACTTGAATTTGCAAATGACAGAAATGCGAAGGTCATTACCATAACGGATTCGGTCCATTCACCCATGAACCTCTATTCTTCCTGCAACCTTCTTGCAAGAAGCGACATGGTCTCCATAGTTGACTCTCTTGTTGCTCCTTTGAGCGTTATCAACGCCCTTGTTGTTGCGCTTTGCTTAAAGAGACCGGTGGAGGTTAAGGAGAACCTTGAGAATCTTGAGAAGGCCTGGAATAATTATCAGGTTTATCTTAACGACGAGATCAACTTTATAGACGATGAACCCATCCTCAATTATTCCTTAAGAAAGGAAGAGGAGGAGCCTTCATCGGAAAACGGAAACGACTGATGGATGTATTTGTTATAGGCGGCGGAGCGGCAGGTATGATGGCGGCCATAGAGGCGGCTGTATCTGGCTGTAAGGTCACCGTATTTGAAAAAAACGAAAAACTGGGAAAGAAGATCTATATCACGGGCAAGGGCCGTTGCAATGTGACCAATGCTTCGGATATGGAGACCATCTTTGCAAACATAAACCGTAATTCCAAGTTTTTATACAGCGCGCTTTATTCTTACGACAATAATGCCGTAATGGATTTTTTTGAAGGCGAAGGCGTCAGGCTCAAGGTGGAAAGGGGCAACCGTGTTTTCCCCGAAAGCGACCATTCCTCGGATATCATCAGAGCCCTTGAAAGAAAGCTTAAGTCCCTGGGAGTGGAGATCAGGTTAAACACCTGTGTGGAACGCCTCATCTTTACGGATGATGCATGTATAGGCCTTGAGTTAAAGGGTGGAAAGAAGCTTCTTGCGGACAAGGTCATTGTGGCCACCGGAGGCGCATCATATCCCGCTACGGGATCCACGGGTGACGGCTATGAGTTTGCAAAGAGTGCGGGGCACAGCATTGTGACTCCCGAACCCTCTCTGATACCCCTTGTTTCCCCCGCACAGTGGGTAAGGGACCTTCAGGGACTCTCATTAAAGAACGTGGAACTGACCCTTCTTTCGGATAACCGGCCTGTTTACAGCGAACTTGGGGAGATGCTCTTTACGCACTTCGGAATTTCCGGCCCCCTTGTTCTTTCTGCAAGCGCTCTGTATTCAACGGAGAAGGGGAAAAAGAAAACTGTAACGCTTGAACTGGATCTTAAACCCGGACTTGACGAAGATATGCTTGATAAGCGCGTCTTACGTGACTTTGACGAACAGAAGAACCGGCAGTTTTCGAATTCTCTTGAGGGACTGGTTCCCAAGAGGCTGATACCGGTCCTTGTGGAAAAAAGCGGTATACCCGCCGAAACAAAGGTCAATTCGGTTTCAAAGGAACAGAGAAAGGCCCTTGTAAATGCCCTTAAACATTTTGAGATCCCCATAAGCGGTATGCGTCCCATAGAGGAGGCCATTATCACCAAGGGCGGAGTTAAAGTGGGAGAGATCAATCCTTCCACAATGGAATCAAAGAAAAAGAAAAATCTCTATTTTGCCGGAGAAGTCCTGGACATAGATGCCATGACGGGAGGGTTCAACCTTCAGCTTGCATGGTCCACGGGATATCTGGCCGGAAGATCGGAGGACTGATATGGGATATCAGATAGCACTTGACGGACCTGCGGGAGCGGGTAAAAGTACGATTGCCAAACTTGTGGCAAAGGAACTGAATTTTGTATACGTTGACACAGGCGCCATGTATCGCGCCATCGGCTTAAACTGCCTGGAAAACGGAGTTTCCATAGAGGATGAAGAGGCTGTTACGGATCTGACAAACAACGCTGATGTCACCATCAGATATATCGATGGCGAGCAGGCTGTCTTACTCAACGGACGCAACGTTAACGGGCTCATAAGGACACCCGAGGTGGGCAATGCGGCTTCGGCTGTTTCAGTTTACAAGGGAGTAAGGACAAAGCTTGTTTCCCTTCAGCAGGAACTTACAAAAACCGAAAATGTCATAATGGACGGTCGGGATATCGGAAGTGTTGTTCTTCCCGATGCGGATCTTAAGATCTATCTTGATGCGGATGTTAAGGTAAGGGCAAAAAGAAGATATGACGAACTCATCGCAAAGGGTATGGATGCGGAGCTTTCCGTTATCGAGGAGGAGATGAAGGAGAGGGATTACCGCGATATGCACAGGGACAATTCCCCCCTTGTAAGGGTCCCCGAAGCTGTACTTGTTGACAGCTCCTATATGACGATAGATGAGGTTAAAGACGCAATCTGCAGCAAATTCAAAGAGGTCGTAAAGAATGCATGATAATGTTCGTGTCTGCGAACACGCCGGCTTCTGTTTCGGCGCGGGACGCGGAGTCGAGAGTCTTGACAAGGCTCTTTCCGAAAAAGAAACCATCTATACCTACGGACCAATCCTTAACAACGATAAGCTGGTTGAGTCCTATGCACAAAAGGGCGTCAGGGTGATAAATGACGTCTCTGAATTCGAAGGCCTTCCCAAGGGAAAGGTCATCATAAGGGCGCACGGAGTGTCAAAAGCCGTATATGAGGCCATTCTCGCCACGGGAATGGAGATCACCGACGCAACCTGTCCTTTTGTAAAAAGAATACACAATATTGTGGAACAGCACAGCAAAGACGGGGAGAGGATAGTGGTCATAGGAAACCCGAAACACCCCGAAGTTCTGGGAATTGTGGGCTGGAGCGTATCTTCGGCCACGGTTATAGAAACCGAAGAAGAAGCACGAAATTTTTCTGCAAAAGAGGGTGAAAAACTCTGTATTGTTTCACAAACAACCTTTAATCGCAAAAAATTTGACGAATTCCTTGAAATTCTTGGCAAAAAAGGTTACAATATGTCCGTTATGAACACAATATGCGATGCTACGCGGGTAAGGCAGGAAGAAGCCGAGAAGATGGCTAAGGAAGCTTCCGTCATGCTGGTCATAGGGGACGAGAAGAGTTCCAACAGCAGAAAGCTTTACGAGATCTGCAGTCAGTACTGTGATCATACGTACTTTATTCAGACCGTGGAAGACATAAAGGGGAAGCTACCTCCCACAGATGGTCTGATAGGTATAACAGCCGGGGCTTCCACCCCGAGATATATTATTGAGGAGGTTCAAAGCTATGTCAGACATGACTTTTGAACAGATGCTCGACGCATCATTTAAGACAATACATACGGGGGAGGTTGTTGAGGGTACTGTTATCGACGTTAAGCCAGGTGAGGCTGTATTGAACATCGGCTATAAGTCCGATGGTATCCTTACCAAGAATGAATATAGCAACGATCCCGGTGTTGATCTCACAAGTGTCATCAAGGTTGGTGATACGATGGAAGTCAAGGTGATCAAGGTTAATGACGGAGAGGGACAGGTTCTTCTTTCCTACAAGACCCTTGCACTTGACAGAGGCTCCAAGAGACTTGAGGAAGCATTCGAAAGCGGCGAGATCCTTACCGCAAAGGTTTCACAGGTTCTCGAGGGCGGTATCTGCGTTGTGGTTGAAGAAGTTCGCGTATTCATCCCCGCAAGTCTCGTTTCCGATACATACGAGAAGGATCTTTCCAAGTATGACGGACAGGAGATCGAATTTGTTATTACAGAGTACAATCCCAGAAAGCGCCGCGTGATCGGTAACAGAAAGGTTCTTCTTGTTGCCCGCAAGGAAGAAGCTCAGAAGAAGCTTCTTGAGACACTTCACGAAGGCGATGTGGTTGAAGGTACCATCAAGAATGTGACCGACTTCGGTGCATTCGTTGATCTCGGCGGAATGGACGGACTCCTTCATATCTCCGAGATGAGCTGGGGCCATGTAGAGCGTCCGAAGGAGAAGTTCCACACAGGCGACAAGCTCAAGGTTCTTGTTAAAGAGATCAGTGAGAACAACAAGATCGCATTAAGCCTTAAGTTTAACGATCAGAATCCATGGGTTGGCGCAGCTGCCAAGTATGCAGTGGGCAACGAAGTTACCGGTAAGGTTATGAGAATGACCGACTTCGGTGCTTTCGTAGAACTTGAGGAAGGCATTGATGCACTCCTTCATGTTTCCCAGATCTCCAAGGATCATATCGAGAAGCCTTCCGATGTTTTGAAGGTTGGCGATGAAGTTAAGGCAAAGGTTGTTGACTTCAATGAAGAAGACAAGAAGATCAGCATTTCCATCAAGGCTTTATTCGCTCCCGAGCCCAAGGAAGAAGCTGCCAAGGAAGCTGAATCCGACGAAGAGGTTGCAAGCGTTGATATCGACGCAGTGATCGCCGAGCAGGAAGCTGAAGAAAAGACCGAGGAATAACGACCTGTATAATTAATCGTTAAATGTAAAATGTTATCATCAATAGGTAGCCGAAAGCGGCTGCCTATTGTTATTATCAGGGGGTAAACTCATTTATGGCTTATGATTACGAGTATTTCAAAAAAGAGGTATTTGCTCTTACCAAGATCGACCTTAACGCTTACAAGGAAAAGCAGATGAAGAGACGTATCGATACGCTTATCGACAAGCATAAGATTTCCGGATACGACAACTTTGTCAAAGCCCTTAAGACGGATAAGGAGATGTTTGAAGAGTTTGTCGGATACCTCACCATCAACGTATCCGAATTCTACAGAAATCCCGAACAGTGGGAGCTTATGGATAAGGATATCATTCCGGAACTCATCAAGAAGTTCGGAAAGAATTTAAAGATATGGAGTGCGGCATGTTCAACAGGTGATGAGCCCTATTCTCTTGTTATGGCTCTTTCCAGACATATTCCCCTTAATCAGATAAAGATATTCGCAACGGATATAGACAAGCAGATCCTGGAGAAGGCCAAGCTTGGTCTTTACAGTGAGAAGTCCGTTGAAAACGTTCCCAAGGACCTTAAGGACAAGTATTTCGAGAAGGTGGGAGCTTCCTACCGTATAAAGGATGAGATAAAGAGCCGTGTTGAGTTTAAGCAGCACAACCTCTTAAAGGATCAGTTCCCCACAAACATGCACATGATCGTCTGCAGAAACGTGCTGATCTACTTTACAGAGGAAGCAAAGGATCTGATCTTCAGGGAGTTTAAGGATTCCCTGCAAAGCAGCGGTGTTCTTTTTATAGGAAGTACCGAACAGATCGTAAACTATAAGGAGATCGGCTATCAGAGAAAGAATTCTTTCTATTACGAGAAGCCCTGATGTTTATATGACATTAAAAGCCCGATGCATCATGCATCGGGCTTTATTATTGTGTCTAAACCACCATGTGTTCAAGGATATGTGAAACATAAGCGGAAAACAGTTCCCTGTCGGTACGGCGTTCTTCCGTAAGCTCAAAGAAGAGCTCTTTTGAAGTATACTCCTTTTTAAAGAAGGGCGTTACCAAAGCGTCCCATTCCGGAAGATAGGTGCCTTCCTTCTTTGTGTAGCAGTTGGCTGCTTTCGCCTGCTCTCTGTGGTTCTTATCAACAAAGGAAGCTACGGATTTATGAAGTGCCACATCTTCGTCGGGAAGATAGTAGTAATCTTTGTAATTGGCATAGAAATATTTCAACTCACATTCATAAATGGGAACCCTTACAAGGGCTTCATTCTTTGAGGCTGCGAAATAGCATTTCTCAAACTGCGAGGAGAAGGATACGGGGAAGGGAGAAGGAAGATCGAAGTGCATCAGAAGCTCCTTATGCTCCTCGCCGTGGGCGTCCTTATAGGTATTTGACAAAACCTTCGTAACCCTTAACTTCTCACTGAACATATCCGTTATCGCCAAAACCGGGAGCACCTTCATCATTCCCTTCAGATCTTCAAAATTGTGAAGAAGCAGGAGAGACCTTGATTCATCGTCGGGTTTTTCCGCGAAGCTGTGATAAACACCAACAAGATCGCCGCCGCTGTATTTATCCTCACGGTCTATCTTTAAGAAGTGCTCCACAGTCTTTTGCTTGCAGTTTTCAAGATTCATGAACCCGCGATAGGGGGCGATCCTTCTGTAAATGTCGATACCGGTAAAATCCTTAAAGGAATAAGAAAGATCGAATTCCCTGCACTTCGCCTCAAGGAAGGGAATATCGAAATTGTTTCCGTTAAAGTGTATAAGGCAGCGATAGGACGATGCATAGTCAAAAAAGGCTTCGATCACTTCCTTCTCCTCGGAATATCTTTCCGCAAAGAACTGGGTTGCGATCCATTCGTCGCCTTCCATTCCGAGACAGCCTATCATATAAACGTTTGAAGTTCTTGCCGCAAATCCGGTGGTCTCTATATCCATAAAAAGAATGTCCTTTGCGGGGGCGATCTTCTCTATGGGATAATCCGGAAGGGGATCGGTCACTTTGTTTTTGATGATCTGCATGGGCACCTCCTTATTACACTTCTATATGATAACATTTATGTATTTTTGAAACAAGAAAAAGATACATGACATCGATGTCATAAAGGCGGCTTTTTTCTCTTGTTTCAACGGTCGGATTGTTTTGACACAAATATCATTTTGTGGTATTGTTACAGTGTTGGGGAAATTTCGCATGATAAGCCCCCGTGGCTTATTTTTTTATATGATCATAAACTGCGGAGGCAGTTTATTATAGAGAAGGAAGGACATTATTATGGCAAGATCTACTTTCCGTGGGGGGATACATCCGTTTGACGGGAAAGATATGTCCAAGGATATTCCGATCAAGGACATAAATCCCGGATCTTTGCTGGTGTATCCGTTATCACAGCATATCGGTGCCCCTGCCAAACCGGTTGTAAACAAGGGGGACCGTGTTCTGGCAGGTCAGCTCATAGCAGAAGCTGACGGCTTTGTTTCCTCACCTATTTATTCAACCGTATCCGGAACGGTAAAGGACATTACCGATCACAGGATACTTCTCGGTAACAG
>JAEEIN010000107.1 GCA_016281385.1 Lachnospiraceae bacterium
GCCATTGCCGAAACGGCAAAAAACGTTACGACATTAATGATGATGAACCATTTTGCCTTCTCTTTAAAAGTTCGTCCGTAATAAAAAGCAAGTGTGAAAAGTGTGGGTGTGACCGGCCAGCCGCCGATCAAAATGCTTACCGAAAACAAAAGAGTCACAAGAACGGCCTTCTGCCACTTCTTTAATGTCCTTCGTTCCAGAACGATGAGTATGAGAAGTGACAGCGTATGGTCAAAGATCATATTCTGTCTGTATCCGTATTCTTCATGGAAAAACAAATAGAACGGAATGATGGAGACCACCGCAAAAGCCGCAAGCCTTTCAAAATACTTGCGCCTGTCGGAGGTATTTTTATATCCTTCCGCAATGAAAAAGCACATGATCGGGATCGTAAGCCGTCCGATGATATGCATGATCTGCCCAAGGGGCGACCAGAAATCAACAAAAGCCCACGCCAAGTGATCGGTCACCATCGCAATGACGGCGATCAACTGAAGCTGAGCTTTGTTTAAAGATATTTTTGTATTCATTCAACTGTCCTTTTACCGCAAAGGACACAAAAAACGATACGAACAGGATCTGCACCTACAGCAGATCTTCTAGGGTCTTGGAATCAAGATAGTCATTGACCGCATCATTAAGGCCTTCCCAGAAGCCAATGGTCTTGCACTGAGGCCTTCTTTCACAGACGGGCGCACCCTTCGCAAGGCATCCCACGGGGGCAAGCTCCTTCTCGGTCAGACGCAGGATATCTCCGATCCTGTAATCCTTCGGTTTTTTGGTAAGGCGGTATCCGCCGCCCTTTCCCTGAACTCCGACGATCATTCCGTTTTTTGTCAACGGCGGTATTATCTGTTCAAGATATTTTAGTGACAGCCCCTGTCTTTTTGCCACATCCTTCATGGGTACATACCCATCCTCCTGATTGGATGCGATATCTGCCATAACCCTGAGCGCGTAGCGTCCCCTTGTTGATATCATCATTCCCCTCCGACACCGGCTATCCTTCGCCGTTCATCTGATAGAATTCCTCAGTTTCGTCTATGTCATTTACAGGCGGCTTAAGTCCTTCTATTACTATACCATTTTTTTCGGCATAATCCCATAGGGCAGCGTGAATTGCCTGCTCCGCAAGCAAAGAACAATGGATCTTTATCGGAGGAAGTCCGTCAAGGGCTTCCATAACGGCCTTGTTTGTGACTTCCAGCGCTTCCTGCACGGTCTTTCCCTTAACCAATTCCGTAGCCATGGAGCTTGTCGCAATGGCAGCTCCGCAGCCGAAAGTCTTGAATTTTGCTTCCCTTACTACGTTGTTTTCATCAATATCAAGATACATCCTCATGATGTCACCGCACTTTGCGTTTCCCACGGTTCCGACTCCCGATGCATTCTCTATCTCCCCCACGTTTCTGGGATTTGAAAAATGGTCCAGCACCTTTGCACTGTATTCAGTAACCTGACTCATATCATTTCACCTCGTTCTTTTTAACAAAATCTTCGTAAAGCGGGGACATGCTCCTTAATCTCTCCACCGTTTTCTTTAATGTTTCAACCACATAGTCTATATCTTCCTCCGTGGTTTCCTTTGACAATGTAAGCCTTACCGATCCGTGTGCGATCTCATGAGGAAGCCCTATCGCAAGAAGAACATGGGAGGGATCGAGACTTCCCGATGTGCAGGCGGATCCGGAAGAAGCGCAGATACCGTTCTGATCAAGAAGGATAAGAAGGGACTCGCCCTCCACGAACTTAAAGCAGAAGTTTGCGTTGTTTGAAAGACGCTTCTTAAGATCTCCGTTGACTCTCGAATAGGGTATCTCTTCAAGGACTTTCTTTATCAGTCTGTCCCTTAATGAAGTCTCGTATGAAATGACCTTGTCCATTTCGGAAACCGCAAGCTCCGTTGCCTTTGCAAATCCAAGAATGCCCGCTGCGTTTGTTGTTCCTGCTCTCTTATTGTATTCCTGAGCTCCGCCGTGAATGAGGTTTGAAAGCTTCACGCCGGTCCTCACATACAAAAATCCCACACCCTTCGGTCCGTTGATCTTGTGAGCACTTGAGGACAGAAGGTCGATGTTCATCTCATCCACATTGATGGGGAGATGTCCGAAGGCCTGAACCGCATCGGTATGGAACAATATCCCATGCTCATGGGCGATCTTTCCGATCTCGGCGATGGGTTCCACCGTACCTATCTCGTTATTTGCAAACATAACGGAAATGAGGATCGTGGTGGGCTTAATGGCAGTCTCCACAGCTTTCGGATCCACAAATCCCTTGTCATCAACGGGAAGATATGTCACTTCATAGCCGTGCTTTTCCAGAAACTCGCAGGTATGAAGCACCGCGTGATGTTCGATGGATGTGGTGATGATGTGGTTTCCTTTCTTTGAAAGAGCATCGGCCACACCCTTTATTGCCCAGTTATCCGACTCGCTTCCGCCGCCGGTAAAATAGATCTCCGTTTTCTTAGCCCCTATGGCATTGGCTATCACTTCCCTTGCCTCTCCCACCTTAACGGCGATCTTTCCGGAAAAAGAATAAGCGCTGGAAGGATTTCCGTACTCCTCGCAAAAATAAGGAAGCATCGTTTCAAGGACTTCAGGATCCACCTTAGTGGTGGCGGCATTGTCCATATATATGAATTTATCCATGTATTCATTTACCTACCTTTCCGATAGGTATATTACAGTTAAATACCTACTGTGTCAATAGGTTTTAACAAAATAAATAACGGCGTGCACTCGCACGCCGCATCATCACCTGAAGGACTTCAGATATTCCTTATGTTCATCCGATACCCTGAAGCTCTCAACCGCCTTCTGAATGGTCTTTTTATGTACCCATTCGGGGAGCCTGCGCTCTTCAATGTATTTAACGCTCGCATCGTACTGCTTGGCAAGAGCCGTTGCAAAATACCATGCCACCATCATCTTAAGATAGTAGTCCTCTCCTTCCTTCGAGGCCACAAGTTCGAGATACTCCTCCTTAAAGTCATCTCCCAGAAACTCGTTCATCAGCATGCGGATTCCGAACCTTGCGGTATACACCTCGTCTGATGCGATCCATTTCTTTATATACGGAAGCAATTTCCCGTGATTCTTCTTAAATGACTTGGGAGTCGCCTGATCCGACACCGGCCAGCAGTCAACGTAAGGCAGAAACTCCTCCACCTTACGAACACACTCGTCAAAATCCTTTATTTCCGCAAGAACAAAGAAATGTACAAGATTTTCCTCATACCACTTATGGGGAAGATCCTTCAAAAAAGCCTCTCTGTCCCCACTCTTAAAAACTTCCTTCGCAACCTTTCGCATATCGGGAGTTCTCACTCCGATAATGGTCTCTGCCGGTATATTGGGCACAAGCTTTGCCTGAAACTCACTGTACTCCGCATCCCTGACCTTCAGAAGTTCCTTGTAAACATCCATTTTATTTTTCCCCCGTAATGATCCCTCCGCCGATCACATAGCCGTTACTGTCGTAAAATACCGCCGACTGCCCCGGAGTGGCAGCCCTTACCGGATCCGTAAAAACAACACGTATCTTTTTATCGTCGATCTTTTCAAGCCTTGCAGACTGTCCACCGTGGCGGTATCTGATCTTTACGCTGCATTCAAGGCCGTCCGCTTCATCGATATCCGCTACGCTCAGGAAATTAAGATCATCGCACACAATTTCCTTACTATACAAAGCCTCGTCTTTTGCAAGAACCACTTCATTGGTTTCGGGACGTATCTCCTTTACAAATATGGGATATCCCATTGCTATTCCAAGGCCCTTTCGCTGACCCACGGTGTAATGGATGATGCCCCCGTGAGTGCCGAGAACCTTTCCGTCCTCATCCACAAAATTGCCCTTGGGAGGAACCGATGTCTTTGCATTTCTCTCTATATATCCGGCATAATCGCCGTCAACAACAAAACATATCTCCTGGGAATCCCCTTTTTGTGCCACGGGAAGGCCTGCCTTTGCGGCAATGTCACGAACCTCCGCCTTTGTGTAGGTTCCAAGGGGCATTAAAGTCGCTGCCAGCTGCTCCTGGGAAAGACGATAGAGCATATAGGCCTGATCCTTCTCGGAATGAAGCGCCTTCTTAACGGTGTAACGCCCGTTGTCCAGTTTCACAATTGATGCGTAATGACCTGTGGCAACATATTCCGCGTTCATCATCTTTGCATTGTAAAGCATCCTGTCCCATTTTACCGTTCTGTTGCATATAACGCATGGATTGGGAGTCCTGCCCTTTAAATAATCATCTATAAAGGGATCCGTCACCGTCTTTTCAAACTCTTCAAGACAATTCACAACATAAAATGGGATGCCTATCTTATCGCACACCGCCCTTGCGTCATCGATCTCACAGCAGCGGCTCTCCTGACCGTCCCCGGAAACCCAGGATCTTAAAGTAAGTCCCGTAACATCATATCCCTGTTCTTTAAGAAGATATGCGCAAACGGCGCTGTCAACGCCTCCCGACATACCGACTATGACCTTTGCCATTTAATGATTCCTTTCAAAAACATAACCTGCAGATGAAGCCCTCCGCAGATGACCGCCATTTGCAAAATAAAAGAACGAGCGGACAACCCTTTGTTGTCACACCCGTTCACATTATCGCACATATTATGTCGTTTGACCACAACTCTCATAAGAAAAGGAATTAAGGAATTTTCGGAGTCTGTCGGTTTTGGGACGGTCAAAGAAATCATCCGGTGCTCCTTCCTCAACTATCCTTCCGCCGTCTATAAAGATCATGCGGTCCGCCACGGCCCTTGCAAACTGCATCTCATGAGTCACGATCATCATGGTACGTCCTTCCGCAGCCAGAGAAAGAACAACATCAAGAACCTCCCTGACCATCTCGGGATCCAGTGCAGCCGTGATCTCATCAAGAAGAAGGATCTCGGGATGCATCATAAGTGCACGGATTATTGCCACTCTTTGTTTCTGTCCACCGGAAAGCTGGCGGGGATAATTGTCCTTCTTCGACAATAAGCCGACACGATCAAGAAGCTTCAATGCTTCTTCTTCCGCTTCCTTCTTTCCGACCTTCTTAACCTTCATGGGAGCAAGGGTAAGGTTCTGAAGCACGGTCTTGTGGGGAAAGAGTTCGTAACTTTGAAACACCATTCCTATCTTTTCCCTTGCTTTGCTTAAGCCCGAGTTTGTGGGATTGATCACTTCTCCGTCAAGGATCACCTCTCCCTCCTGAATATCTTCAAGGGCATTTAAGCATCTTAAAAAGGTGCTTTTCCCGCAGCCCGAAGGACCTACGATGACCACGACTTCTCCGCTCTTTACCTGCAGGCTCACCCGGTCAAGAACCTGTATGTCATCAAATCTCTTTGTTATCTCTTTTACCGTAAGTATCTCTTTTGCTTCAGCACTCATATCAGTTTGCCCATTTCTTTTCAAGATATTTTGCCAGCCTTCCTATGGGCCAGCATGCCAGGAAGTAAAGTAAGAAAACCGTCAGATAAACTCCGAAGGCAGCGTTTGGCGAACTTTTTCTGTTAGCCTCTATTATCTGCTGTCCCACCTTCAGAACCTCGACGATCCCGATCATCATAACAAGGCTGGTGGTCTTGATCATTCTTGTTATAAGGTTGATGGAAAGGGGGATCATTCTTCTTACGATCTGGGGAACGATAACATACACATAGGTCTGATATGTATTCAGCCCCAGTGAAAAGCTGCTCTCATACTGGATCTTCGGGATACTCTTTAAGGATCCTCTGACCAGATCCGACATCTCCGCCGTTCCCCAAAGGGAAAATACGATCAATGCGGAGGTTTCCGCGGAAATGTTGAGGTTAAATACCCTTGTTGTTCCGAAATAGACCAGAAACAAAAGTACCATCTGAGGCATTATGCGGATAAATTCCAGATAGATCCTGGAAACTGCCTGTATAACGGGAGCCTTAAGTGTCATCAGTATTCCCAGGATCATTCCCAGAAAAATGCTTATGGCAACGGATATGAGGCTGATCCTCAATGCAACCCAAAGTCCCGACAAAAGCCTTATGAAATTGGTTCCTTTAAGTAAAACTTCAAATCCCATATTACCTCTTTACTGCCCCAGCATCCTGTAACGGTATTTCTTTTCAACCGCGTTTCCTATAAGGGATACGGGAAGCAGCATTATCAGATAAAAGATCACAAGTAAAAACAACGTCTCCGTGGTGTCGTAATAAAGACCGATAAGATCCTTTGCGGTAAACATCAGATCCATCAGACTTATTGCGGAAAAGACGCTGGTCTCTTTAAGAAGAAAGATCAGGTTCGCCACAATGGCCGGCACGCTTAAGGAAAAGGCTTCCGGAAGGATGATATATTTAAACACCTGAGTCTTCTTCATGCCAAGGGCCAGTGCGCTCTCTGTCTGCGCCAAAGATATGGCATCCAGTCCGCTTCGTATGGCCTCTGCCATATAGCTTCCGCCGAGAAGGCCAAGCCCCACAGCGCCGCAGCTTTCCGCAGATACTCTTATCCCCAGTTTCGGAAGACCGAAATAGATAAAGAATAACTGCACCAGAAGAGGCGTGTTTCTGAATATCTCGATATATATCCCTGCGATCTTCGAAAGGACCGGGATCTTAAAATGAACGGCAAAAGCTGTCAGGATACCGACGATAAAGGCTATGAGGATACCGAACCATCCGATCTTAAGGGTCAGCCAAAAGGCCTCCACGAACCGAGGGATGTATGAATAGATAACTTCAAGATCCATAGGTTTTATCGCTTTCTGTGATCAAAATGTATCGCTGTTTTTGTTCCTATGCTCTGGATTACCTGGAAGATGACAACCAGTAAGACAACAGTGATGAGCA
>JAEEIN010000108.1 GCA_016281385.1 Lachnospiraceae bacterium
AAGGAAGGTAACGAAAGGAGCTACGAAAGAAGCAACGATTGCCATGCAAGCTGTGGTAAGGATGGTAACGATGGAAGCGTTTCCGGAAATAGCTACACAACCAACTGACTCACCGTATGTGGTGTTGGGACATCCGCCGAAGAATGCACCTGCGATGGAGACGACACCGTCACCGAGAAGTGTTCTGTGAAGACCGGGATCTTAAAGAAGGTCTCTTTCAATGATGGAAGAAAGGTTCTTGTGGTCAGCGATGTGCTCGGCAAATACTACGAATGCAACGGGTACATATGCAACAACAACGGTTCCGATGTAACCTGCAAGGCTTCCTGCCTCACCGTATACATAGCTTCCGGAGAATGCTGTAACGAATGTGAATTCAGGGATCCACTTCATGCTTGAGAAAGCGGAGAAGTCGATGATCTGAAGGCTGTCAATACCGGTAGCGGTAAAGATAGCTGCAACAACATAACCTGAAACGATACCGATGATGAAGGGGATCATCTTAAGGAACTTCTTGCCGTAAACTGCGCAGAACATTGTAACGAATAAGGTAACAAGTCCGCAGATAAGGCATGCATAAGGGGAAGCAAGCTGAACGCCTTCGGCATCCATAACTCTTCCCGTCGTAAGATCGCCTACTGCGTTTCCTGCAAGTGAAAGTCCGATGATGGCAACGGTAGGTCCGATAACAACTGCGGGCATAAGCTTGTTGATCCAGTTTACACCTGCAAACTTAACGATAACTGCAAGTACTACATATACAAGACCTGCAGAAGCGGCACCGATGATAAGTCCGAGATAACCAAGGGACATTGAAACACCGCCCGCAAATGCCGCAAACATCGATCCGATGAATGCGAAAGAAGAACCAAGGAATACAGGGCTCTTAAATTTTGTAAAGAGAAGATAAACGAGTGTACCTACACCTGCACCGAAAAGTGCTGCGGAGGTAGACATTCCGTTTCCGATGATCGCAGGAACGGCGATCGTAGCAGCTAAGATCGCAAGCAGCTGCTGGAATGCGAAGACAAGGGTCTGACCGAAAGCAGGCTTATCTTCAACGTTGTAAAACATTTTCATAATTAATCCTCCATACCCCGCTTAATCGCGGTTATTTTTATTTAATTAAACGGGGTCAAAGCCCCGATTAATCCGTTAGTAAGAAAATCAGAGCTTAAAGAGTGTTCCTATGATACCTCTGCCCAATGCCGAACCGACATTTCCGCCGAGGGTCTTTCCGAATTTGCCGCCGGCACTTCCCATTGACTTACCGATCTCACGACCGATGGTGCCTGCCGTTGTGGATGCAACGGACTTGGCTGCGGATTTGACTGCCTTTCCTTTGGCAGCTTCTTTTTTAGCTTTTTCTTTGGCAAGCCTTTCAGCTTCCTTGGCTGCCGCCTTATCGGCAATAGCCTGCTCCTTTGCCGCTGCTGCTTCGGCTGCTGCCGCTTCTGCCGCTTCGGCAAGTTCAACACTGCGTCTCTGTAAAAACTCATATGCGGAATCTCTGTCCACATAATCGGAATATCTTGAATAAAGAAGACTGTTCTTCATCTTTGATTCCCTTAAGGAATCGGAAATGGGATCCTTGAAACTCTGGGGAGGAAGGATCTTCGCGCGCTTGACGATGGTGGGAACACCGGCTTCGTCAAGAACGGATATCAATGCTTCGCCCGTTCCAAGTTCCTGTAAAACCGTATATGTATCAAATTCGGGATTAACCCTGAATGCGGATGCTGCTGCCCTTGCGCCCTTCTGCTCGGCGGGAGTATATGCCCTTAATGCATGCTCGATCTTGTTACCAAGCTGAGCCAAAACTCCGTCGGGAATATCCTTGGGATTCTGAGTGATGAAATAGATACCGACACCCTTTGAACGGATGAGCTTTACAACCTGCTCGATCTTGTCCTTAAGGACCTTTGAAGCCGTATCAAAGAGCATATGCGCTTCATCGAAGAAGAAAACCATCTTGGGCTTCTCGGTATCTCCCACTTCGGGAAGATTCTCAAAAAGCTCACTCATGAGCCATAAAAGGAAAATGGAATAAGTAGCGGGATGAAGGATGAGCTTCTGACAATCAAGTATCTGGATCATGCCTTTGCCGTTACTGTCGGTACGGATCCAATCCCTTATATCAAGAGCGGGCTCTCCGAAGAATGCATCCGCGCCATCGGCTTCAAGTGCCACCAACGCTCTCTGGATCGCTGCCAGTGACTGAGCTGCCAGATTACCGTAAACGGGAGAATACTCCTTGGACTTCTCACCCACATAGGTGATCATGGATTTAAGATCCTTAATATCAATAAGAAGAAGTCCCTCATCATCCGCGATCTTAAAGATAACGGTAAGGACATCTGTCTGAGTATCGTTTAAACCGAGAATACTTGAAAGAAGAAGGGGACCCATTTCCGAAACTGTGGTCCTTAAATTCATACCCTTCTCACCGTAAACATCCCAATAATCCGAAGGGAATGACTTAAACTGAAATCCCTTCTCCATAAGACCGAGGGAATCGATACGCTCCTGAATGAATCCCTGGGGGGAACCCACCTCACTCATACCGGAGAGGTCGCCCTTAAGATCCGCAAGAAATACGGGGACACCCATATCACTGAAGGATTCTGCCAAAACTTTGAGAGTGGTTGTTTTTCCGGTACCGGTGGCACCGCAGATCATCCCGTGACGGTTGGCCATTTTGGGGAAAATGAAGATATCCTCGCCATCAGCATTACCGATCAGGATCTTGTTTTCATAGACCATGGAATTACCCCCTTCTTGAATGAATTTGCGGGAAAATACGCGTTTTCCGTTATGAGAACCCCGTTTCTGTCCGATATATATACAGATAGGGGTCAAAAGATTCTTCTTTAAGTATCATACTTATTTAATGAAATGTAGTCAATTGAAATGTAAGGTATTTTTGCAAAGAATCTGCTTTATTTTTGCCCCGTTTTAAGCTACTATGATTATGTTAACCACATCATCGGCTAACTCCGAAAGGAAGACTTATGAAACGATCAAAACGACTTATCAGCACAACCGCTTTGTTATTATCGGCCGTCATTCTTTTTACGGATTCGGCTTCTTTATACGGCGAGCCCTTATCCCCTAAGGCCGCGGAAAAAGAATATGCCATCGGCTCCGACGGAGTTGCCTACAATGCGGGATATATTTCGAAAAAGGCCTTCGATTCTCTGGAAGAAGAAGCAAAAGACGCTTATATCTTTGCCTGTGACGAGATCGCGGATATGTACTCTGCCGGTATCGGACTGTCTGATGTTTATCTTGCAACCGACGAAGACGGAAATGTCTATGTAAGATATTCCGTTCCCGCCGTTACCCTTGCGGGCGAGGTAAATGAGTTCTCAGAAGCGGTGATCGCCGATATTTCCGAAAACGGCCTTCCCGAAGATATTTCCCTTAATGACATTGAGATTCCGGAAGAAGAACCCGCGTCGGAGGAACCCGAAACAGAGGAAACCGAAGCACCGGAAGCTAAGGAACCCGAAGCTGAGGAACCGGTTGAAGAAGAAACCTTCGGCTTCATTTCCGAGAATCTTGAGTTTTTCGATGATACCGAGCTTGAAGAGGAAGAAGCTTCTTTCGATGAAGATGAGGATGAACTTTCCTTTGAAGCCAATGATTATGATTCACTTCTTTCCTATTATAATGAGAACCATTTCAAGGATCAGTTAAGCGAACTTGAAACCGGGATCTACACTGCTGCCAAAAAGGCTTTTGTAAAAAAGGGTTCTTCTTCCTTTACTTATAAGTGCGAATTCAAGCCCGAGGACTATACGGATATGATGCACAAAGCCATCGTTACCGCACTTTCGGCAGTAATCTGCACATATCCCAACAGCTTTAACAAATTTGATCTCTCAACGGAACCCGTAACGGTTACCGCGAAATTCGATAAAAAGACCTGGAACTACAAGGTCAAGCTCACCACCTCTCCTTTTTACAAAAGCAAGCTTCAGAAGGAAGCCAAAAAAGTAGTTAAAAAAGTCGTTGACGAAGCTTACAAAGAAGCAAACACATATTATCATGACAAGGTTTTTGATATAACCTACGGTATCGTTAACTACTTCAATAAATGGATCCGCAATAACACAACTTACGCATCGGCTTATGCCGACACCACCGATGAGGAGATCATCGCAAGTGCGGAATATTACTACTACCACACTGCATATGGTGTTCTTCTTATGCATTATGGTGTCTGCGATTCCTACGCAAGGGCTATGTCATGGCTCCTTGATGAGGCAGGAGTTACCAATATGTACGTTGTAAACGGAACTCACGCTTACAACTATGTGCTCATGCCCGATGACGGATGGTACATCATCGATACCATGAAAAATGATCTGGGCGGTTCCATTGATGCTTTCCTGACCGTGGATAAATCCGCTTATTCCTCCGAAAAGAGCGGCGTTATCTTTGAAGGCAGCAGAAACTTAACTTATCCCGATCTTTCGGCAAACAATTACAGCGCAAATTCAAAAGAGGATCTCCACATTAATATAAAGAACGTTTTCGCACTTTCCGTAGGGAAAAAGAAAACCCTGACCATACAGAATACTTATTACGATAAGTATAAAAAGGAATGGTCTAGCAGTAGCAAAAGTATCGCAGATGTCTCAAAAACCTCCGGTAAAGTAACCGCAAAAAAACCCGGAGAAGCTGATATCAATTGTACAGTTGCCGGTAGAATTGTCTCCACCAAAATCTACGTTTATCAGTTAAAGAACTTAAACTTTGAAAACAAAAAAACAACACTCACCGCCACCTACCGAAACAAGGATACCCGCTGGGACAACGACCGGGATACCATTTCCCTCACCGTTAACCAGAACAACAGGCAGGTTTCGGCCCAGAGTCTGTATCTCTTCGACTCAAACCTTAAATATCCCACTGCTTCTTCTTCCAACAAGAGCGTTGCAGAGGTTTCCATCGGAGAAG
>JAEEIN010000109.1 GCA_016281385.1 Lachnospiraceae bacterium
AAGTATTCCATACTCAGCCCTCCTGATTGCTATTATAATAGCAAATATCAACCAAAAAGTCAAAGAATTGCTACTATGATAGCAATTATCATTTTACTATTTCAGGTCAGAATCTGCGCCAATGCACGTCGTTTTGCCTGCAACTGCTTGCGTTTGCAAGCGCAGCATGTTATACTTTTACCACAGGAATTATGAAAGGAGCGTGATTTTATGGCAAATACTGCCCCCGTTTATGCACGTATTGATACAGGTCTCAAGGAAAATGCAGAAGGAATTCTTGCTCAGTTGGGAATATCTCCCTCCGAAGCTATTAAGATGCTTTACAGCCAGATTGTTCTTGTTAAGGGTATGCCTTTCCAGTCAAAGCTTCCGGAGATTAATCACTTCTCCGCTCAGGGCCTCTCAAAAGTTGAATTTGATGCAAAAATTCAAAAAGGTGTGGATTCCATCAAAAATGGTCGCACTCACTCTGTCGAAGATGTTGACCGCATGCTTGCCGAGGAGTTGATGTAATCAGCACATTTCCCTCACCCACTCCCAATCAGTAGGGATTCAATTCTAGTCATTTAGTTAAGCCGAGGTTAGCCGACAAGCACCTTGGCTTTTTTGCGCCATTTTTTGACCCGCACAACTGCCTTGTCTATCTAATATCGATCATCCCGAACCGTACCCGAGCAAATTGTTATAGTAACTATATCCATTTGCTATATCTCCTATAGCATCCTGCACGGGTGCACAAAAAAGCAGCTCATCGCTGAGCTGCTCTCGTACTTTCAAGTATATTCCGATTTTATTTAAAGCTCACCATCAATTCCATCCCCAGTCCTTTGGCCAGCGCCTGTAATGTGGCTATTGTCGGACTACAGGTGCCATTTTCAATGCGGCTGATGTTCGACTGGCGAATTCCGCTTTTTTCAGCCAATTCTTTCTGCGTCATATTGGCTGCTATCCTGGCGGCTATGATTGCACGGGTAACATTATACTCATTTCTTGTAGCATCATATTCCTTTTTAAATTCCGGGTTTTGAAGTTGTTTTTCCTTATATTTCTGCAGATCACTCATGTGTAAATCTCCCCTCTTAGTTGGCATTCCATTTATTGACTATAGTAATTTACAATTCGAAGTTTTTCGGAAACCTCCATCCTTATTACATATTATATTATTCCTTTTTTGATATATCGTCAATTCAATATCTTTATAGGAGAATTATCACAAAAAGGCAGCTCATCGCTGAGCTGCTTTGAATGGTTCAGATCCATTTATAGATCTTATCTATGGTGTTTGCGTCCTTCATTTTTACTACAAAGTTTCCGTTTATGACTTTTGGTTCACCGTCGACGAGATACATTACGAAGAAACGGGAGGTCAGGAAGCCGTTGTAGAAGCGGGCATCGCCGATATTTACGCTGCCAAGAACAAGGGGACCTTCGAGGACCACTTCGTTGTTGGTGAGGGCGGTGTCGACTATCTTCTTTGTTTCCTTGGTGTATGTGTTGACGGCTTCGGAGACTGCTTCTTTATCCTGCATGGATTTAGGATTTGCAAAAGGAACAGGGTCCATGCTGTCCACTATATGCCTGCAGACCGGGCGGTTGGCGATTCCGTGGTAGAAGTCACCGGCTTGGACCATTGCGTTGATCATAAGAACTCCTGTGTAGTAGCCGGCGATCCTTATGGGAAAGAAGAACTTCGGCTGTACCACAAAGTCTCGCATGTCTGCTTCAAGCTCGTCCGCCTTCTTCTCATCAAGCTGCTTCAGCACCTGCCATTCTACATAGTTTGCAGAGCCCTCTATGGCCTCAGTCGCACATTCATAGGCAAATTCATAAGGAAACTTGTCACTGCGGTATTTACGGCATTCCAGAAGGTCATCGTAAACCTTTCGGTCAAAGCCGGCGAGAAGCTTTATCAGAAGCTTGTTCTCATAAAGTTTAATCGTAAGGTTCTCCTCGTTGTAAACGTACTTAAACGGTGCTTCCTTTTCATTTGGAAAGCATGTCCACCCCTGCTTCTCCTGAAAAGCATGAAACATCTCATGTATTATCTTCGAAGCAAAAGTAGCCGTATCAAGTTCATCCTGCACATGCCAAATGGCAATGACATCACCGTCGTACTTTATAGCCGTATTGGCACAAAAATCTGCTGTCTTCTCCACATACTTCCCGTCAAAGAAACACTCCGTGTCATTATAAACCGCAAATTTCAAAGGCTCGAACCCTTCCCAGAGCCTTCCAAAATCCACATTCTTTATCGCTTCCGCGATCTTCCCATATAAAACTTCAAGATTTTCCATACTGTACCTCTCTCAGATTCATTATATTATTTTTTTATCTTTGCTTTCAACTCATCCGATATATCCAAGTCGAAAAATGAGTCACGGAATTCGGTGTGGATTGGCCAGATGCACTGGGTGGGGTTTACGGCGGTTATGACTTGGGCTATGAAGGAGGGGTAGGCGTGGCCGCTGGTGTGCTTGGGGATGGCATTGTATTTCTTGCAGAAATCGGCAAGATTTTTGTTGTAGCAGTTTTCCTTTTTGGGATCGATATAGCCTTCCCACATGGAATATACCAGAACGGGTTTTACGTCCTGAAGGGCGTCCATGATCTTTTGGTAGTGTTCGGTTTCGCTGACTATGGCTATGAAGCCTTCCTTGCGCATTTTATCGAGTTTGCGGAGGGTTTCGGCGGCATCGGGGCCTTCTTCGAAGGGAAAAAGTTCGGTGCCATAAAAATCATACATGTGTGTCTTATTTGCCTGTCCGGCAGCTCTGTAGGTACGGAACTGCTCAAGGACGTAGGAGTTTGCGTACATTTTTATCTTGTTTGCCTTGGCCGCCTGATAAAAGCTGGCGAGGGTGTCCACATTGGTGGAGGAGACTTTAAGGAAAACGTGACGGTTGTCCTTCATCAGGTCGGTGGTAGCCCACTTTTGAAGGTCCTTTTCGGAGAAATAATCTTCTTTCAAACGCTCTCCCATCATGGTGCCCTCGGTAATGAGAATGTCCACCTGCCTGTCGTTTCTATGCACATGATACTGGATCACATCAAGCATAGTGTTATGTTCCACGCCGTTTTTGACCGTTCTGCCCCTATGGCCGTGATCTCGGTAATCGCCGGTATGAAGTATGTTGGTGCCATCGGCTTCCACCAGGAACATATAAGCGTCAAAGGCTGAATGATCGACCGTATAGGGAGTAACAACAATATCCTTCACCGTCACAGGCTTTGCCTTCTCAATAAAGTTAATGTTTCCGCTTTTCAGTCGTCTGTTCATTTCATTAACAGCCGCCCAGTCCCTGCGTGCGCTGCGGATGTTTTTCATCACCTTGTAGGTGACTTTTCCCATGTACATCGGCACATCTTCCGGTATTTCCATGAACCTTCCGATGTGATCTCCATGGTAATGTGTAAAGAAAACAGCATCAATCTTCTCCTTCTTCCAATCGAACTCAACCTTCGATTCCTTCTCCGCTCCCGGCAGGTTCTCGCCAAAGTCAATAACGATCCTTGCCTTCCCGGTAGAAATCACCGTTATGCATCCGCCTATCTGATCTCCGTTTATTATCTCAATGTTTGCCGGCATCGTCGCCTCCTGATT
>JAEEIN010000110.1 GCA_016281385.1 Lachnospiraceae bacterium
AAGCTGCCTCAACTGTGGAACCCACCTTACATCCAAGTTCCCCTGCAAGTTTCTCGGCCTTGCTTCTTGTCCTGTTTGAAAGGGTAACGCTAGAAGGGTCAACAGCCATGCATACGCCCTTTGCAAGCGCACCGCCCATATTTCCGGTGCCGATAAATCCGAATTCAGTCATTTATGCCTCCTTCTTCCCGATAAAACGCGTTCCCACGTCCTTTCCGGCAACAATGTCATAAAGGTCTTCCGGTCTTGAACCGTTGGTGATGATCATATCACATCCGTTGGCAGTAGCAAGCTTTGCAGCGGAAAGCTTCGTTGTCATTCCGCCGGTTCCGCGAGCGGTTCCTGCGCCGCCGGCCATACTCTCTATCTCGGCATCCACATTTTCAACTCTGTGGATCTGTTTTGCATTCTCATTGGTGTGAGGATCGGCATCGTACAGCCCGTCGATATCCGACATAAGAACAAGCAGATCCGCATCGCATAATGTTGCTACCACTGCAGAAAGGGTATCGTTATCACCCAGGATCTTCTCAACGCCGGTTTCGATCTCCTTTGAGGAAACCGAGTCGTTTTCATTTACGACAGGAATGACGCCCATCTCAAGAAGCGCTGCAAAGGTACCTGCAAGGTGCTCCTTTCTCACCGGATCGGCCACATCATCGTCCGTAAGAAGGATCTGACCAACAGTCTGATTGTACTCGCCGAAAAGCTTGTCATACATATGCATCAGCTGGCACTGTCCCACAGATGCCGCAGCCTGCTTCATGCGAAGTTCCTGGGGCCTTGACCCGGGTGTCAGTTTTGCCGCACCAACGGCGATAGCACCCGAAGAAACCAGGATGATCTCGTGTCCATAGCCTTTAAGATCCGCAAGCACGCGAACAAGCCTCTCCATGTTGTGAATGTTTGTTGCTCCGGTATCGTGTGTAAGGGTTGATGTACCAACCTTAACAACCACTCTGTAACAGTTCTTCTGCCACATTTAAGTATCCTCCGAAAACCGACTCCTACCAGCCGCAGCCGTAATCGTCGTAGTAATACCAGTCATCATACCAGTTATCGTACGATCCGTCATCATAGTAATAATCGTCGTCATACCAGTAATCATCGTCATAATCCGACCATCCCCAGTCACAGGAATCATCGTAATCATCATAGTAATCTCCGAAGAAGAAGTCAAACCAGGAATCCTCATCGTCGTAATCATCATAACCGTAGTCGTAGTCGTCCCAGCCGGACCACTCGTCGCCCCAGTCGTCGTAATCGTAAAAAGAATCATAACCGGAAGCACTTACGAATTTCTCAAGCCACTGTATATACTCGCTGTCGATACCGCAGTTTGTGAAGATGCTCTCAAGATCGGAATAGAACTCCGAATCACCATAAGGAAGGGTTATGGAAATACCCGTAAGAGTTGCATCTCCGTCGGTAGTTCCAACATATACAAGCGCCCTTGCAACGGCTGCTGAAAGAGCCTTGGATTCATCGGAATCGATATTCTGGGCAATGGCCATTATATCGGTGATATAGTAATCGGACATGGTAACTTCCTCCTCTTCACCGTATAACCAGCTTGAGAAGAAGCCTTTCTTGATAAGAATGGGGCTTACCCTGCCTCCTAAGGATCTTGTTCTCTTCTGGCTGTAGTTTTCGCCGATCAGAGAATCTTCGTTTGCATAAGCGAAGTTGACCCATGAAGTATAAAGAACCTTCATCGCGCCTTCGTCAACAACCGCAAGGATACCTTCCTCGTTAACTCCTTTATTGTCGTCGATCATGCTGTCAACGATATCCCTTCCAAGTTCCGGAACGGTCATGGAAGTGTTTGCATAAAGCTTCTTAAGCCAGGGTGTGTAAGACCAGCCGTAACCTGATTCAAAGTCCTCGGAAAGGATCATGTAATCGCAGTGGTCGTAAAGCGCACAGCCCACTTCCATACATGACATGATACAGCAGTCCATTCCCACAAAGTCGAAATAAACACCTGCGTTCTTAAGTGCGCTCTGGATTTCATCAAGAGTAAGGGCATCGTACTCGCCCTGGAACTCGTCATTACCGAAACCGTAAACCGGTCCGCCGCCGTGATTCCAGAATATCAGGAAATATCTGTCTGCGGGGTAATTTTTTGCCCCCCACTTGATAAAGTTTTCAAGAGTCGATGAAGCCGTGCAGTCAAGCTGACTTAAGGAATCATCCACAAGGTTGAATCCGTTTTCGTCAATGAGATATCTCTGGCTTTTATTGGAAGCGATACCAAGATCCTTGGCCCACTTCTTTGTTCCCATGGTCTGAACAAGGATATCAACCTTCTCGGAGCCGCCGGCCGCGATCATTTCCTTAAGATCGGTGGTAGCTTCCTGTCCGTCACTTTCAAGGTCGGATCCGTTCATGTAAACAAAGATTGTGATCTTGTCTTCGCCGTTTCCTTTTATCGTCGCCTGGGGCTGTCTGATCACCATATCGACCATGGAACCAGTTCCGTCATTTACCTGCGTGGTATTGGCGGAGGAATTTATACTCGCAGATGCCAAAGAAGTGTTCTCATCCATACGCCCCTGGGGATAATCGTCATAATAATCATCATAATCGTCACCGCAGGCGGAAAAACAAAACACACATGCCAGCATCATTGCGGTGAGCCTTATCAAACCTTTTCTCTTACCGTTCATATACTTTCCCTTTTAACCCTTCTTAGCAAAACAAGGCAGCCGCTCGGGCTGCCTTGTCATCAATACTAACCTAACAATATTAGCCCTGCATCTGCTTTGCAACTTCTTCTGCAAAGTTCTCGGACTTCTTTTCCATACCTTCACCAACTTCGAAACGAACGAACTTGGCCACAACAAGGTTCTTGTCAACGCTCTCAAGGTACTTGCCAACTGCCTGCTTGCCATCCTCAGCCTTAACGTAAACCTGATCAAGAAGGCAGATCTCCTTTAAGTGCTTGGAGATACGTCCCTCAACAAGACCGGAGAAGATCTTGTCAGCAGAGATGTTAGCCTTGTCCTCAAGTGCAAGCTGTGCAAGAGCAGCCTTTGCTGCATCTGATAAGAAGTTGGGAAGATAGTTCATGTTGCTCTTCTTCTCTTCGTAGATAGCCTTATCCTCATCGCTCCATACGCCTGCAACGGCCTTGTCGATAAGCTTCTGTAAAATAGGCTTGGGAAGTGAGAAAGGATCGTTAAGAGCGCTCTCAAGAGTGATCTCCTTCTCCTTTGCAAGCTCATCGGCAGAAATGTCGTTTCTGGAGATGTATGTAGGATTCATAGCTGCAACCTGCATTGCAACGTTTGTAAGTGCTTCTTTAACTGCATCGGAATCCCCTGCGCCGTTAGCTGCAACAAGAACGCCGATACGTCCGCCGCCGTGAATGTAAGATACAACACAGTCGCCTTCTGCCTTGGCAAATCTTCTGATGGAAAGCTTCTCACCGATGGTAGCTGTCTTCTCAACAAGTACTTCCTTTACGGTCTTAGAAGCGTCTGCAACATACTTCTCGTCCATCATGCCTTCAACATCAGCTGCGGATGTCTTAAGAGCCTGATCTGCAACAGACTGTACGAACTCCTGGAAGGTCTCGTTCTTGGCAACGAAGTCTGTCTCGGAGTTAACCTCAACAACCGCAGCTGTCTTATCATTATCTATAGCTACACGGCAGATACCCTCTGCTGCGATACGGCTTGCCTTCTTCTCAGCCTTGGCTGCTCCGCTCTTTCTTAAAACTTCAACAGCCTCGTCCATATTTCCGTTTGTTTCATTAAGTGCCTTCTTACAATCCATCATTCCGGCACCGGTCATTTCACGTAACTCTTTTACCATGCTTGCGGTAATGTCTGCCATTTTATTTTCCTCCTGTATTCGGTAATGAGAACAATAAATTATTCTTCAGCTGCTGCTACTTCTTCGATATCGGTAGCTTCAACTTCTGCTTCAGCGTTAGCATCTTCTGCTGCAACTTCAGCGCTTTCGCCCTGGTTAGCCTCGATGACTGCATCAGCCATCTTGGAAACGATAAGCTTTACGGCGCGGATAGCGTCGTCATTACCGGGGATGATATAGTCAAGTTCTTCGGGATCGCAGTTTGTATCACCGATTCCGAGAAGTGTGATTCCGAGTGAGTGAGCTTCCTGAACGCAGATGTGCTCCTTCTTGGGGTCAACAACAAAGATCGCGTCGGGGATCCTCTTCATTTCCTTGATACCGCCGATGTTCTTCTCAAGCTTGTCCCATTCCTTCTTAAGCTGCATAACTTCCTTCTTGGGAAGTACGTCGAAGGTTCCGTCCTGAGACATGGTCTCGATCTGCTTTAAACGTGCGATACGGGACTGGATGGTGCGGAAGTTTGTAAGCATACCGCCGAGCCATCTCTCGTTTACATAGAACATTCCGCATCTCTCAGCTTCAGTCTTAACTGCGTCCTGAGCCTGCTTCTTTGTTCCTACGAATAAAATGGTACCGCCCTGTGCTACGATATCGGAAACTGCATTGTAAGCTTCGTCAACCTTACCTACAGACTTCTGAAGGTCGATGATGTGGATACCGTTTCTCTCTGTGAAGATGTAAGGAGCCATCTTAGGGTTCCATCTTCTGGTCTGGTGTCCGAAGTGAACACCTGCTTCAAGTAACTGCTTCATTGAAATAACGCTCATTTTTAATACCTCCGTTTTGGTTGTGCTTCCACGAAGATCCTTGATCCGTCCACCGGGGCGTTTTCCGGCACCGACGGGGCCTTCTCCGTGTGATTTCTTGTTACCGCGCATTTTCACGCGCTTGCTTATTTTAGCACCATTTATATGGCCTTGCAAGCACTTTTTTTACATAAAAACAAACTGCTTTCTTCCTATATATAGCAATATCAGATTTGTGATAGCAATAAAAGTGATTTATAATCCATTTAACCAAAAAAAGTTACATTTGGAGGAAATACTATGAAAAGAAACACCCTCATAAAGATCGGCTCAGCTGTCCTTGCAGCCCTTCTTATGACATCACACCTGTTAACGGCCTGTGCCGAAGGTGATTCACCCGAGATTGAGACGGAGCTCACGCCCTTAAGGGATGCGGTAACCGCTGTCATGGGCGAGGATACCATCGTCGGCGCTGCCTGCACCAAGGACGAGCTTTCCAGAAAGTACATCCAGCAGCTCATCGAGCACCACTTCAACGCGGTCACCTTCGGTAACGAGCTTAAGCCCGATGCACTCTTCGGTTACTCAAACGGAACCGTTCCCGGAACCCACGAAGACGAGTTAAACGGAAAAACAATAACCGTGCCCAACATGGACTTCTCCCGTGCGGAGTATATGTGCGACATCATCAAAAAGTGGAACGATGAGAATCCCGATAAGATCATCAAGATCAGAGGTCACGTTCTTGTATGGCACTCCCAGACACCCGAGTGGTTCTTCCACGTTGACTATGATAAGAACAAAGACTATGTAACCCCCGATGAAATGTCCGAGCGTCTTGAGTGGTACATCCGCGAGGTTCTCACCCACTTCACCGGCGAGGACAGCAAGTATAAAGGAATGTTCTACGGCTGGGACGTTGTAAACGAGGCAATCTCCGACGGAACCTGCAAGTACAGGACCGATACAGAGAATGCCAACGAGTCCCTTCTTAAGGATACCCACGGATCCAACTCCAGCTGGTGGCATGTTTACCAGAGCAACCGCTTCATCATCGATGCATTCCGTTTTGCAAACAAATATGCTCCCGCAGATCTTGACCTTTATTATAATGACTACAACGACACAGAGCTTTCAAAGGCCTTCGGTATCGTTGAGCTCATCAATGCGGTTAAGGCAACCCCCGACGCACGTATCGACGGAATGGGCATGCAGGGTCACTACTCTTCCACCGACATGAACGAAGGCAAGTTTGAGACCTGCGCAAAGCAGTATCTTGAGTGCGGCGTTAAGGTAATGATCACCGAATGGGATCTTAAGGCTGCCGACAGTTACGACTCTTCCAGCGAGGAATCCATCGTTACCGAGTACACCCGTCAGGCCCGCCGTTACGAGACTTTATATAAGAAGATGCAGAAGCTTCAGGAAAAGGGCTACGACATCGCAGGCTTCACTTTCTGGGGCACCATTGATAAGTTCTCCTGGCTTCAGTCCCGTTCCGATGTAGGCGGCGGCTCCACTTCCGGCAACACCCAGTGCCCTCTTCTCTTCGACGACGACTGCAAGGCAAAGCCCGCATACTGGGCCTTCGTTGACAGCGACCATATAACCGATATGCAGAAAGCATTCAAGGAAAAAGAAAAAGCAGAAAAAGAAGCAGCTTCTGCCGAGGAGGTTACTGAGGAAGTGACCGAAGTCTCCACCGAGGAAGCAGCACCTGTTGAAACAGAAACCACCGTTTCCGAAGAACAAAAAGAAACGGCTCCGGAAACCGAAGCCGTTACTGAAGAGCCTGCCAAAAAGCGTACCACCGGCGGTATCATAGCCACCTGCGTGATCGTTGCATTGCTGGTCCTTTGCGGAAGCTTACTTACACAGAAGCTTCGCGAGAAGAAAGATATCAAGAAACATGACTAATATCATTTGCCCATGAGTTTGTTCAATGTGGCAAAGATCTTCTCCTTCACGTGTTCGCGTTCTTCATCTTTGGCAAGGTAGTAGACATATGAATC
>JAEEIN010000111.1 GCA_016281385.1 Lachnospiraceae bacterium
GAAGAAGCGTAATTATATAAAGAAACAAAAACGAGCCCAACGCACATGATCTTCATATACGCTACGGCATCGCCCATGATCTCGGAAGGTGTATCAAGAAATCCCAGAACGGGCCTTGATAAAAAGAAAGCGCCTATACCCACCACAAGCGGAAAAACAAGCATGATATAACCGGTGTTCGCTATACAGCTTTTGACTTCGGAATCGTCGCCCTTTCCGAAAAACTGGGAAGTGATGATCCCTCCGCCGCTTCCTATACCATTGCATAGCGCAAAGAACAAAAATGTCACCGAATTGGTGGCACCTATGGCCGCCAGCGCATCTGCTCCCACATATTGTCCCACGATAACGGAATCCACCAGATTGTAAAGCTGCTGGAAAAGGTTTCCGATGAGCATCGGGATCGAAAACATGATGATAAGGGAAACCGGACTTCCCTCAGTCATATGAAGTACCGCAGATTTTTGTTCTTTCATCAAAACTCCTGCAATTGTAACGGGTAATGCACCATTTAATCTGATAATGCCATTTTAACCGCTCAATATCAACATTTTTATTTTCATATTTAAAGGCCGCGGCAAAAAGAGGCAAAAAAGTATGCTATACTTATATATGGTAAAGCAAAAACAACAAGGGAGGTGCAATTATGTTCAAATTCTGGGGCGACGGCTCTCAGGCCGCCAAAGATCTGGTTGATGCCATTAAGGTACGAAGTACCGAAAATTTCAACTGGACATTTATCTTTATTCTTGCAGTCGTTTTCTATGTGTACTGGTCCGAGATCCACAAAAAGAACTATGAAGTCGTATATGCGGGACTTGCGCTTTACGGCGTTCACTGGCTTTACGAGATCGGAAATGCCATCATCGGACATGTGACGGGTTATCCTCTTTGGTCCGTAAGCAATGAATCCACCACCTTCATTCTTTTGGTGGGTGTATGCTGGGAACTGTCGATGATGTTTCTGCTTGCGGGGATCATTTCCTTTAAGATGCTGCCCGAGGACAGAAACAAGAGGTATTTCTCCAAAAACGGCAAGGGAGGCATCAGCTGCAAGCTTGCGGGAGCCATAAGCATGGCGCTTCTTTTCTCCCTGGTTGAATCCTTCCTGGCGGCTACTTCCAACGGATCCTTTATCTGGGTATATAAATGGTGGGGAGTTCTTCCGGTATTTATCACCACATATATTCCTTTCTTCCTGGCAAGCAACTATGTTCCGGATATGAAGCCCAAGGCAAGAACAAGGTTCCTTGTTATCGAATGGGTTCTGGTTGCGATTCTTCTGGTTGTACTTATTCCTTTGGGGATCATTTAAAGATATTCATGACAGGGCAGTCCAAAAGGGCTGTCCTTTTTTAACAAAAAAAAGGAACGTTTTCACGTTCCTTCATAATTTCAACGGAGAAAGAGGGATTTGAACCCTCGCGCCGGTAACCCGACCTACACCCTTAGCAGGGGCGCCTCTTCAGCCTCTTGAGTATTTCTCCTTACGCTGCAGCTATCCGCTACCAATATTCATTTCGTCTTACGACGCAACAATGATTATATCGAAGGGGTCGGGGTTTGTCAACTATGTGTATTGAGGATATTCAAACAAAACTTCCTCGATCCTTCTTCTTACTTCTTCGGCTATCTCAACCGTGGTCATATCCTTGTATTCATCGTAAAGCATGGGCTTTAAGTAAAAGATCTTAACGCTTACGGGCTTTGTGTGTTTTTCATCGAAGGGCTTGTAACTGTCGATAAGGGCACAGGGTACGATGGGTGCCTTAGCCTTGACCGCGCTCTTAAAGCTTCCGGGCTTCATATCGATCATGCGGTTTCCCTTTTTGCTTCTTGTTCCTTCCGCAAAGATAAGGAAATTCTCACCGTTTTGAACACGCTCGGTCATTTCCCTGATGACCTGCATGGACTGACGAAGATCCTTTCTGTCGATGGGAAGCGAATGAAGGGCCTCAATGACCTGCTTAAGAAGAATAACATTCTCCACTTCCTTCTTTACCACAAAAGAAAAAGGTTCGGGGGTTGCCTCGAAAAATACAAGCACATCGAAAAGTCCCTGATGGTTCGGAAACAATACATATCCGTCCTTTGCCGGAAGGTTCTCAAGACCGTTGACTTCGATCTTTACCCTTCCTGCGTGATTTGCCTTCTTTACACAGAATCTGATCCAGTTGTATGCTTTTTCTTTATCCGCATGCTTACCAAGCCACCATATCCTTAAGATATAAAACGGTGCCACCAGGATAAGCTTAAAAACCATTAATGCGATCCTCATAGGTTCACTCCCTTGCAAATTCCTTTAATGCCATATCGTACAGATTGTTTCCTTCTCTGTCAATAACAACAATGACCGGGAAGTCCTTAACCTCAAGACGCCTTATGGCTTCGGTACCGAGATCGTCGTAGGCTACAACTTCAGAAGAAATGATCGCCTTTGATAAAAGAGCACCGGCTCCGCCCACTGCGGCGAAATAAACCGAGTGATTTCTTATGATGGCTTCCTTAACCGCTTCGCTTCTTCTTCCCTTTCCGATCATTCCCCGAAGACCGAGATCAAGAAGTCTCGGAGCATATTTGTCCATACGGCTTGCGGTGGTGGGACCTGCGGAACCGATGGGACGGCCTTCCCTTGCGGGACTGGGTCCCATGTAATAAATGGTATTGTCTTTAAGATCTATGGGAAGGGACTTTCCTTCGTTTAAGGTTTCGTCCATTCTCTTATGAGCCGCATCACGGGCGGTATATATGATACCGGAAAGATATACGTAATCTCCGGCCTTTAAATCCTTTGTGTTTTCCTCTGTAAGAGGAAGGGTTATATGTCTGTCCATTTTCTTCCTCCTAAATCACTCTGTGCGCATGACGGTTTACATGACAGCAGATGTTTACGCCAACGGGAAGTCCCGCGATATGAGTGGGATAGGTCAGGATGTTTACCGCAAAAGCGGTTACGGTTCCCCCAAGGCCTCCGGGTCCGATACCGGTTTTGTTTATGCGATCCAAAAGTTCCTTCTCCATTTCCGCTGCCCATTCAACCTTTGAATGCTCACCGACAGGTCTGAGCAATGCTTCTTTTGCCAGCTCTGCTGCCTTCTCGAAGGTGCCGCCGACACCTACACCCACTACCATGGGCGGGCAGGCATTGGGACCTGCATCCTTAACTGCGGTAAGTACCGCATTTTTAACTCCTTCCGCTCCGTCCGCGGGTTTTAACATGAATACACGGCTCATATTCTCCGAACCGAAGCCCTTGGGAGCCACAGTAAGCTCAACCTTGTCACCGGGAACGATGCTGTAATGAATGACACCCGGAGTGTTGTCCTTTGTATTAACTCTTTCAAGAGGATCCGCCACCACCGACTTTCTTAAAAAGCCTTCGGTGTAGCCTTCCCTTATTCCTTCATTGATGGCAGCTTCAAGATCTCCGCCGGTAAAATGCACATCCTGTCCGATGCGCGCAAAAACAACAGCCATTCCCGTATCCTGACAGATGGGAATCGTATCTTCGTCCGCGATCTTTAAATTATCCTCAAGCTGCATAAGGATCTTCTTTCCCAAAGAAGATTCCTCTTTTTCGCATCCGTCGTAAAGAGCCTTCTTCATATCGGGGGAAAGCCTGTGGTTTGCTTCCACGCACATTTCTTTAATGGCACGTGTCACTTCCGAAACATCGATCTCTCTCATTAAAGCATCCTTCCTTATTTCTTTTTGTACACTATATCACATTGGGCCAAAAAGGAAAAATCTTAATTTTTTTATGATTTAAAACAGGTTTTCTTAAGAAACGCGAAAGCCTGTTTCTTTTTCCTAAAAGATGCGATATACAATGCTTATAGACCCAAAGGAGGTGTCAGATATGAATCGAAGATCCATGCTTGGAATCTATACGGCTGTATACGCCATTTTCTATTCTTTTTGCCTTTATAAGAATTTAGGAGGCGCAACCTTCCCTTTTTTCGTAATTGGAACCCTTTGCTATATTATGCTGTGTACCAAAGAGTTCGGACTTACATGGAAGAAAGACAGCATTTTTGCGGTGGTGGCGGTAACCCTTATCGGCATAAGCCAGATGCTTACAGGTAACACTTTTATAAGGATCGTAAATGTCTTACTCGTATTTCTTCTTTTGACATATATAATCCTTCATCAGTTTTCATATGATGAGAAGTGGCACATATTAAGGCATTTCGCCAACATTCTGAGCACATTTTTTGCGGGGATCTACAACATCTATGCCCCCGTTTCGGATTTTATGAAATATAAAAACAATAAGAACGCCGAAGGCGAGAACAAAAAGTCCTTCCCCTGGTACATCATCGTAATAACCGCGGTGGTCTGCATTCCTTTTCTTTTTATAGTCATTGCGATGCTTTCTTCCGCCGATGTCGTTTTTGCGAATATGTGGAAAAAGATCCTTGATGCCATCATCATTGAGGGAACCTGGTATAAGCCCGTTATACTTTCGATCTTTGTTTTCTTCTTCACATACGGTATTGTGGCAAAGCTTTTAAAATTCCCTTATTCGGGGGAAGCTTCCGTAATAAAGAAATACAATCCGCTGATCGCAATGACCGCGGGAGTTATGTTCGGATCGGTTTACCTGATCTTTTCCGTGATACAGATCTTTTATCTCTTCATCGGAAATTTCTCTCTTCCCAACGGTTACAGCTACGCCCAATATGCAAGGGAAGGCTTTTTTGAACTGCTCTTTGTCTGCGCTTTAAACCTTTGCATGGTTTTAGTGGGCATCATCTTATTTGATGACAACAAAAAGCTTAAAGTGATCCTTTCGGTTATCTGCGGATGCACATACATAATGACCGCTTCAAGCGCTTTCAGAATGATCCTTTATATCAGATACTATTATTTTTCATTCCTGCGCATTCTGGTCCTTTGGACGCTTTTTGTTATCTTCCTGCTTCTTACCGGACTTACGATACAGATCTGGAAAAAGGACTTTAAGCTCTTTAAATACGGGATCATCGTCTGCTCCGTGTGCTACATCGCCCTTGCTTTTTCACATATCGATGCACAGATCACCGGATGGAATCTGGCAAACTCCGAAAAGAGCAACGAGTTTTTCCTGGCACCCAACACTTATGATGATTACGAATATCTCCACGAGCTTTCAAGCGATGCCATCCCGGCTCTTGTAAAGAGCGGGTTACTGACCAATTCCGAGATAGTATATTTTCAGGAAAAATATGAAGATAAAGAGATCAATTTAAGAAATTTCAATCTTTCGATATATCTTGCCAAAAAATCGCTTAAAGAAGCAAATTTTAAATCAGAATAAAACCTCATATCACATTCCTTGCATAAGGGGAGGGAACCTTCGGGTTCCCTTCTCTTTTTTTACTTTTTTCCTATTAATCCTTGTAAATTGTATGCTTTTTTCGTAAGATAAGATTTTAGTACATCTATATTTATAATATTAAGGAAAGAACTCATGAACTATATCGTTCTGGACCTGGAATGGAATCAGGGAAGTCAGTCACCTTCCGTTTCGGGAACGCCACTGCCTTTCGAGATCATTGAGATAGGCGCTGTAAAACTTAATAATGACAGAGTGATGATCGATGAGTTCAGCGAGCTTATCAAGCCACAGATCTACAAGACCATGCACTACATGACGGGAAAGATCATTCATCTTAAGATGCAGGAACTCAATCTTGCAAAACCCTTTACGGATGTAATGGCACGTTTCCTCGAATGGTGCGGAAAGGACCCGGTATTCTGCACCTGGGGCCCTCTGGATCTTTACGAGCTTCAGCGAAACATGACCTATTACGGATTCAAACCCTTATCCGACAGACCCTTTGCTTTTTATGATGTTCAGAAGCTCTTTGCTTTGGAGCATGAGGAAAACCACAAGCGTCTTGCTCTGGAAACGGCCGTGGATCAGATAGGTATCGAGAAGGACATTCCTTTCCACCGCGCTTTTTCCGATGCATATTACACTGCCAAGGTTTTTGCGGAGATCAAAAGGGATGATACCCTTCGTCACTATTCATATGATGTATACAGTCCTCCGAAAAACAAAGAGGCCGAACAGGTTTTGTTTTTCGGAAATTACGATAAATACATTTCCCGTACCTTCGCTTCCAAAGAAGCCATGCTTCAGGACAGGAAGGTTAAGAACTGCGACTGCTATATCTGCAATCAGAAGGCTCAGAAGATCGTTAAGTTCTTCTCTCCTACGGGCAAGTATTACCTCGGACTTTCAAAATGCGATGTCCACGGATTCATCAAGGTCAAGGTCCGCATAAGAAAGTCGGAAGACGATCGTTACTTCACAGTGAAAACAAGAAAGATCATCACTCCCGCGGAGGCCGAAGAGATCATAATCAGATCAAAGAAATTCAAAAACGGAAAAAGGCTTCCTGCCAAGAAAGAAGGAAAAAAATAATGGAATCATATCTCGTATTTAAGGATCTTGCGATCATCGTTATTTTTGCCAAATTCTTCGGAATACTGGCAAGAAAGTGCAAGGCTCCCCAGGTTGTGGGCGAGATCCTTGCGGGTATCCTCATCGGTCCCAGTATTTTAGGACTTGTGGGACAGACGGACTTTTTAAGTCAGATGGCTGAAATCGGTGTCATCCTTCTTATGTTCAGCGCGGGACTTGAGACCAATCTTCACGATCTCATCAAAACCGGAGTTAAGGCAACATTGATCGCCTGTGCCGGGGTTTTTGTTCCTCTTATCTGCGGAACCGTCTACTATATGTGCTTCTACGGATTTGCCGCTGTGGGAACTCCCGAGTTTTTCTCCGCAGTATTTGTAGGCGTTATCCTTACCGCCACCAGCGTAAGCATTACCGTTCAGGCCCTTCGTGAGATGGGTAAGTTAAAAGGTCTTATCGGAACAACAATACTTAGCGCCGCCATCATCGACGATGTTATCGGTATCATTGTTCTTACCATCGTTATCGGACTTAAGGACGCATCCACCAATGCGGGAGTTGTTGTATTAAAAACTGCATTATTCTTTGTTTTTGCCATCGTTGTGGGATTTTTGATCTACAAGCTTTTCAAGATCATCGACAACAGATATCCTCACACAAGACGAATTCCCATCATGGGACTTGCTTTATGTCTTGCAATGGCATATGTTGCCGAGAAGTATTTCGGTATCGCCGATATCACCGGCGCATACGTTGCGGGTATCATCCTTTGCAATATACGAGATTCCGAATATATCGCAGAAAAGATGGATATCAATTCATATATGTTATTCGGTCCCATCTTCTTTGCAAGTATCGGTCTTAAGACGGATATCGGTGACCTTAATTTTTCGATTCTTTTGTTTGCGGCCGGTTTTGTTCTTGTGGGACTCATCGCCAAGATCATAGGCTGCGGACTTATGGCCAAAGCCTGCAGATTTTCCTGGCCTGATTCCTTAAAGATCGGTGTGGGAATGATGACAAGAGGCGAAGTCGCGCTGATAGTTACACAGAAGGGACTTTCGGTTGGGCTCATCAGCCCGGTATATTTTACCGCAGTCATTCTTCTTATAGTTACATCTTCGATCGCAACGCCCATCATCCTTAAGGTGCTGTACACAAAGATGCCGCCCAAGGAAGATAACGCGGAGGTTATTGCCTAATGATAAACGACCTTGTTAAGATCCCGGAATTTGAAGCTACGATCAGGCTTTATCTTTACGATTTTTCCGAGCATATGTATATGCAGGAAAGGCCCCTTGTTCTGGTCTGTCCCGGGGGAGGATACAATCACCTTTCCGTCCGTGAAGGCGAGACCATGGCATTACAGTTCATGGCAATGGGTTATCATGCTGCGATCCTGAACTACAGCCTTGCACCGGTAACATATCCTACACAGTTTTACGAGATCGGCGCCGCATTTAAATATCTTAAGGAGCATGCATCCGAATATCACATTATTCCCGAGAAGATCGTTGTCTGCGGTTTTTCCGCCGGGGCTCACGTAGCAGGAATGCTTGGAACCTGCTTTAATGACAGCTGTCTCTTAAGCAGACTGAAGGTTGAAAAGAATTACTTAAGACCCGCCGGTCAGATACTGGCTTATCCCGTTCTTACTTCCGGTGAATTTGCCCACCGCGGATCCTTTGAATGTTTACTGGGTGAAAAGTGCAGGGACAAAGATCTCCTTGACAGGGTATCACTTGAAAATTCCGTCGATAAATCCACGGTACCCACCTTCTTATGGCACACCTTCTGTGACGGAGCGGTTCCGTTAGAAAATTCCCTTCTCTACGCAAAGGCCTTAAGGAAAAACAACGTGCCCTTCGAATATCATGTATTCCCTTCCGGAGGCCACGGCTTGGGACTTGCCAATGAAATGACTGTTGTGGATGAACGCTTCATCGAAGCGGATGAATCCGCAGCTCAGTGGATCGGACTTTGCAAGACATGGCTTAAAAGATTGTTTGAATAAAATAATCGGGCTTTCGCCCGATTTTTTTATATCTGATCAAGAATGTACTTTTTGACTGATTCAAGTTTACTTTCTTTCCACTTACCCTCATCTGCAAGAAGTGAAATGGGATAAACGATCTGCATATCCAGAACTTCTTCGGGAACACGACCGCTTCGCAAAGGTTCATAGAAGTTTTCTTTAAAATCCTCTTCCGTTGCGTTATTAAACTTATCAGGTTTCATATATTTAAGCTGGCGCTTCGTAGCTTCGATGAACTGCTTTGCCGCAAGGGGCTCAAGCTTCTCATATTCTTCTTCACAGACATCGGTAAATATATCGGGAAGTTCGCTTCTTACGACCTTTTCCCGATCACGGTCGATCTTAAGTCCCGATGCGTCAAAGGTGAAGTCTTCTTTTGTAAAGTTAAGCTTCAGTAATATGCCAAATTCCGTATTGAACTGAGATCTTTGATAATCCGTATCAAAGATAAAATTTCCGAGAGAATAGAAAATGGCCTTTCCCGGGAAAGTTTCGTAATTCATGGGAACATGGGGATGATGGGAAACAACTATATCAGCTCCCATGGATAAATAGTCCATGTAACGCTTTCTTACATATCGATTGGGAAGGGAAGTAAATTCCTCTCCGCCGTGAGCCACCACGATACACCACCGACAGGTCTTTTTGATCTCCTCGATGGTCCTTTTTATATTCTCCATGTCACTCCAGGAAAAACAACCCGCAGCATCATCTCCCGCTTTTCGACAGGCACGCTGATAACCGACGCCGAACATTCCTATCCCGCCGGCTTCATTTAAGATTATTGGAGCCATGGCTTCACTTAAGTTCATTCCCGCTCCGATGGTCTTTACATTTTTTTCCTTTGCAATGGCAAGTGTATCGGAGAGTCCCTCGGGACCTGCGTCCATAATATGATTGTTGCAGATATTCCAGATATCCGCTCCGTTCTTAACCAGAAAATCCGCAACTGCCGGATCCATGGAATGAATGAGCTTTGCGGCAGCAGGATCCAAAGACGTGTTCTTTTTCCCATCGGAAAGAGGACCTTCCACATTGACGATCAGATGATCGCCGGAACGGAGAAATTCCTTTATCTCTTTGGAAAGCAGCTCCTCGTCGGTCCACTTTCCCGCCATGTATTTGTCAAAACCGAGATCCCCGGTAAAAACAAGGGATGTTTCTTTTTCTGACATGATCGCTCCTTATTTTAAGATCTTAATACCTTTTCTGCAGATAGCGGAATGAGGACAGATGTCACTGCACTCTCCGCACTGGATACATTCACGGTCTCCGACCTTATTTACATCCATTTTACAAAAACGGGTGCAGGCTCCGCAACCGGTACATTTATCTTCGTCGATCTCCATTCTCACAAGGGAGACTTTGTTAAAGAAGGAATAGATCGCTCCCAAAGGGCAGATGAACCTGCAGAAGAATCTGAAGATGAATACCGACAACAGCACTATCACCACAAGCACTGCTGCCTTTACGGAAAACAGGTTTCCGAGCATGGCCCTTACACTCTCATTCCTGATTGAAAGTAAGATCCCGCCTTCCAAAGTTCCCTGGGGACATATGAATTTGCAAAAGCCCGGCTCTTTTAAAAGAATGGGAACAAGAATAACAAGGCCCACAAGGATCACATATTTTAAGTATGAAAGAACGTGGGACCATTTACCTTTTTTAACTTTCTTTCCCGGGATCTTATAAAGCAGTTCCTGAAAGAGTCCGAAGGGACATAAAAATCCGCAGATGAACCTTCCCAGCAACGCCCCGAACAAAAGGAGGGTTCCAAGCATATAATAGGGAAATCTGTATTTTGAAGAAACAAGGGCCTGCTGAAAACTTCCCAAAGGACAGGCTCCCACTGCTCCCGGACAGGAGTAACAGTTAAGACCGGGAACGCAGGCACTTTTTGTTTTTCCTTTATATATCTTACCGGTGGCGAAGCCTGTGAAATTGCAGTTGTAGAGCAAAGCCGTAATGACCTGCACCAGTTTTCTTCTGTATTTTTTCATCCGATACCTATACATTCATAGCAGATACGGATCGCCTTATTAAGTACATCCGTGGCTCCCCCGGTGACAATGCCGATCGCCGTAAGTGTCAGTCCTGCTAAAATGAGTCCTCCGGTTATCAGTTTCTTCTTCATGTTTTACTCCGAAAGTGCTGCGTCGATGGCTGATTTGTATTCTTCGTACTGGGACTGGGCATCGTAAGCTCCGATATAGATATTCTTTATATATCCGTCCTTTCCCACAACAACAGTATAAGGAATTCCGTCCGTGGGATATTGATCCTCGATGCTTCCGTCAATATCGTATGCAACGGGGAAGGTGTATCCGTTTTCGGAAACAAAGGAATCAACGGTATTTTTATCATCCATGCAGTTTACCGCAACGATGGCAACATCATCAGTTGAATATTCAGCGTAAAGCCATTCAAAAGCGGGCATTTCCCTTACGCAGGGTCCGCACCAGGTTGCCCAGAAATTTACCAAAACAACCTTACCCTTAAGATCTGCCATCTCAAACTTACCGCCGTCAACCAGATCCGCAGCAAACCAGGGAGCTCTGTCACCTTCGCTTAATTCAGTATAATCTCCGTAATAATACTCTTCAGGTTCATCCGAAGCTGCAGGTGTGGGATCTTCGGGCTTGGGTTCTTCCGATACGGAGGTTTCATCCTCTTTTTTCTCGGGAAGATTCAATACTACGTGATCGTCTTCTTTTTCTTTTTCCGAGATCTCGGAGGAAACGGAAGTGTTATCACGCTGTACCGATTCAAAGGGATTTGCGCATGCGCCCAGCACAAGTGCACCTGTAAGAACAAGGATCGTCGTCAATTTCTTTTTCATGATAAAATTCTCCTTTACAATCAAAAAAGAGGAGCCTTTATCGGCTCCTCAACGTTCCTGGGCGGATTCGAACCGCCGGCCTTTCGCTTAGGAGGCGAACGCTCTATCCTGCTGAGCTACAGAAACATTTCTCAAATTCAGACATTTGTCCCGGGATAATTGATATATCCCTGAAGCCAGATGTTTCCTTTGAATCTTCTGCCGACTTCGGGCTCGCCCACAAGATCGGCTTTGTTTATGCAAACCGCAATCTTCATTTCGTTGCAGTTAAGCAGCATCTCATAAACAACTTCACCGGTGACTGAATTTTTTTCCTCACGCCACAGCTCGATCTCACCGAGGATCGAATACTGGTCACATTCCACACCGTAAGGCATGAAATAGGTTTCAACGAGAGTATATACATCACAGTATCTGATCTTTCTTGAGATCTGTGAGTACATATCCATATCCTTAAGAGTCAGGGTTTCGATGGCGCTTTCATCACCCTTTTTCGCCGCTTCCATAAGGATGTTCCGGTTTCTTCTTCTTTCCGTTGCTTTCTTCTCCTCTTTGGGATTTTTAACAACGGGCATAACTATAGTACCCTCTAAAGAGAGACCTGTCAACGAAATTGTTGTACCTGATGAAGGAAGTGAATTTGTATTCCGCTTCATCACGTACGGAATGCGGTTTAAGAGATAAAAGATTATGGTGATACCCATTCTTTCATCATCAAAAACTCCTGCATAGGATATCGTTGCCGCATGTCTTTCGATGGTGACCTTCTCGTCTGAGGAGACATTGTCGGCTCTCAAAAAGGGATAGCAGTATTCAAAAACAAACCGGTCTTCCTTATCCATCTCACCGCAGACGGTGAGACCGAAGCCGGGGCCGAAGCTTAAGGTATACTCGGCCAAAAGAACGTCGTCTTCAAGTGTGGTAAAGGAACGTTCTTTTGCGTTTTTTATGGTTAATGCAATTATTGACTGGAGCTTTTCACGACTGTTTATGCCGGAAAAGCCCACAGCGCGCAGATATTTGTGCAATGCTTGTTTCTCCTGATTACCCGAGAACTTTCTTTCCGCCCATGTAAGGCTGCAAAACTTCGGGAATCGTAACGGTTCCGTCGGCCTGTAAGTGGTTCTCTAAAAATGCGATGAGCATTCGGGGAGGTGCAACAACGGTATTGTTGAGAGTATGTGCAAAATACTTGTTGCCGTCCTTATCCTTAACTCTGATCTTTAATCTTCTTGCCTGTGCATCTCCGAGGTTTGAGCAGGAACCTACTTCGAAATATTTCTTCTGACGGGGTGACCATGCTTCTACATCGTAAGATTTAACCTTTAAGTCTGCAAGATCTCCCGAACAGCACTCGATGGTACGAACGGGAATATCCATTGAACGGAAAAGATCAACGGTGTTCTGCCAAAGCTTGTCAAACCACATAGGTGATTCTTCAGGTCTGCAGACAACGATCATTTCCTGCTTCTCAAACTGGTGAATTCTGTAAACGCCTCGCTCCTCAATACCATGAGCACCTTTTTCCTTACGGAAGCAGGGTGAATAGCTGGTAAGAGTCAAAGGAAGCTGCTCCTCGGGAGTGATGGTATCGATAAACTTACCGATCATGGAATGTTCACTGGTTCCGATGAGATAAAGGTCTTCACCTTCGATCTTGTACATCATGGCGTCCATTTCGGCAAAACTCATAACGCCTGTAACAACGTTTGATCTGATCATGAAAGGAGGAACACAGTACTTGAATCCGCGTCCGATCATGAAGTCTCTCGCATAGGCGATAACTGAGGAATGAAGTCTTGCGATGTCGCCCATAAGGTAATAGAAACCGTTTCCGGCAACGCGTCTTGCGGAATCAAGGTCGATACC
>JAEEIN010000112.1 GCA_016281385.1 Lachnospiraceae bacterium
GATCCTTCACTTGAGCCCAATTACAAGCACCTTCTGGTTCTCGGCAAGACTCCCGAGGATGCTCCCGATGAAGGCGAGTATGTATCCCTTTCCTTTGAAAAGGGTGTTCCCGTTGCCATCAACGGTGTTAAAAAGAAATTCTCCGAAATACTTTCCGACTTAAATACACTTGGCGGAAAGCACGGAATCGGTATAATAGATATTGTTGAGAACCGTGTTGTAGGCATGAAGTCCCGCGGCGTATACGAAACTCCCGGCGGAACCATCCTCTACGAAGCTCACCAGCAGCTTGAGGAGCTGATCTTAGACCGTGACACCTATCGTGAAAAAGAAGAAATGGGCAACAAGTTCGCTCAGATCGTTTACGAAGGAAAATGGTTCTCACCTCTTCGCGAGGCAGCTCAGGCATTCATCGAGAGCACTCAGCAGTATGTAACGGGTGAAGTTAAGTTCAAGCTTTACAAAGGAAACATCATCAAGGCAGGAACCACATCACCTTACTCACTCTACAACGAAAGCATCGCTTCCTTCACCACCGGTGACCTTTACGACCACCACGATGCAGAGGGCTTCATCAACCTCTTCGGTCTTTCCACAAAGGTTCGTGCGATGAAGATGCAGGAAGTAAATAAGAACAACAAGTAAGGATAAGAAATGAATCTGACAATCATCTGGATCGCAAGTTATACACTGATCATCAATCTCGCAGGCTTTGTGATGATGGGACTTGATAAATCAAAGGCCAAAAATCACGGCTGGCGCATTCCCGAGGCTTCACTTTTCTTTGTGGCCATCATCGGCGGAAGCGTAGGCTCCATCATAGGCATGCAGGTTTTCAGGCACAAGACAAAACACTGGTATTTCAAATACGGAATGCCCGCGATCCTGTTGATACAGATCATTCTGATCGTACTGTTCTTTAAGTACTTCAATATATCGATCATGTAAAAAAATAAATCCTGTGGAGCACCCGCTCCACAGGATTTTTAAATTACAGCTCTGCAATTACTTCTATCTCGCACAAAACGTTCTTGGGAAGTGTCTTTACCGCTACACAGCTTCTTGCGGGCTTTGATACGAAATACTTGGCGTATACACCGTTAAATGTCTGGAAATCTCCCATATCTGCCAGAAAGCAGCTCGTTTTAACAACCTTGGAAAAATCCGTTCCGGCAGCCTTTAAAAGCTCGCCGATGTTCTTGCATACAGTTTCGGTCTGCTCAACGATACCGCCCTCAACGATGGCGCCGGTCTCGGGGATTATTGCGATCTGTCCCGATGCAAAAACAAGATTTCCCGTTACGATCGCCTGGGAATAAGGGCCGATGGCCGCAGGTGCTTTATCTGTCTGAATCACTTTCATTACGTAGGTTCCTCCTCGTCAAATTCCACCGTGACATAATAGCCGCGGGCATTTTCTTCAATTGTTTTTATCGTTCCCTTTCTGGAAACAAGACGTTTCGTGAAAGGTATATTACCCGACATTGCAACTGCCGGATCGATAACATAATAGTAGTTACTTGGAAGCAGTCCCTCCGAGATGTTTACCACATCCCCTTCGTTAACAAGGCCGGGACGTTCCATCTTAAACTGCATCAGTCTCATTTTTCTCTCCAGATCTATGAATTGCTGTATTGCGCATATTTTTTCGGCGATATGCCCACCGTTTTTGTAAAGACCTTAAAAAAGCTGGAATAATCGGCAAATCCGCTCTGTTCAAAGGTCTCTCCCACGCTCTTTCCCTCTCCGAGCATCGCCTTTGCAATGGTGATACGCCTTGCGGTAACATACTTGGTGATGGTGGTTCCCGTTGCAGCCTTGAATATCCTGCAGATATAGGACTCGCTTAAGAAGAATTTCTCCGAAAGTGCCGCAACGCTTATGGGGCCCGATATGTTTCGATTAATGTATGCCAGTATCTCGTCCACCTGGCGGTTGTACTTGCCCACGGGATAGGTTTCTTTTTCTTCTTCCGTTTTCATGCAGACGGAATTGATAAGGATCAGCATTTCCGCGAAGGCCGCCCGCTCGATCACATCGTGGGCATAGTCGTTGGCTCCCGTTATCTTGTTTATCAGATAAAGAAAACGCTGCTGCTGCTCCTTTGAAAGGGATAACCTGTGGGAGAAGCCGGGGCCGCGTTCCGTAAAGCAGGCTCCCAGGTTTGTTTCTTCTGTGGAAAGAGCCTTGATGAAGTCGGGATGAACGCTTATGACGATGCGCTCGTGGACCATTTTGTCCACCTGTGTAAGGCAATGGCTCTCGTACTGGTTGATTATGAAAAGATCACCCGGTGAGATGTTGTACAGTTTGTTATCAATAAGAAACTGCCGGCCGCCGGAGATGGAGTAATATATCTCAAGGCAGTCGTGGACATGCATATCCATGGCCTTCTCCTCTTTATAGAGATGCGCCACGGCAAAAGTTTCGCTGTTCATGCAGTTTTCCATAGCCTGTTTACAGGAAGATAGTTCTTTCATACATTAAAGATATTAACATAAAAACTTGTCAGTTCATAGTTTTTTGTTTATAGTGTTAATAGTGGGTTTTTAAATAATCAGACAAGGGGTTTGTACTATGTTTCAAGTTATAGCAGTAGATGACGAACAGAACGCGCTGAACCGCTTTGAGAGAATGATCTCCCAGGACGACAGGCTTTCTCTTCTTAAAACCTTCACCGATCCTCTTGATGCTCTTGAATTTGTTAAGAACAATCATATCGACATCGCATTTCTCGATATCGAAATGCCCCAGATGACGGGACTTGAGCTTGCAGAGAATCTTCTTGACTACAATCCGTACATCGAGATCGTTTTTGTTACGGCTTACAACCAGTATGCATTGGAGGCCTTCAGAGCACATGCCACCGGCTATCTCTTAAAGCCTCTTTCCAGAGAAGATTTCACAAATCAGATCGATATAATGGAAAAGAAATTAAAGAAGGAGCACACTCCCAAGGATGACAGGCTTTATGTAAGCTGTCTTGGTTCCTTCTCCATCAGAAAGTCTCCCGAGGATGGCGAAAACATCCGTTTCCGTACCTCCAAAGCCGAGGAACTTCTGGCATTTCTTATTCACAGTGAAGGCCGTCCCCGTTCAAAGGACATGATCCTCGACAACCTTTGGCCGGATGCGGATATCGACAAGGCGGCAAACAACTTCCGCGTTACCTGTACCTATATAAGGAGTACACTTGCGGATCTTGGATACCTTGATATCCTTCTTCGGGATCACGACGATTACAGTGTTAATATTTCGCGAATCAATTGTGATTATATTGAATTCAGAAAGAAAGTTAACAATGTTGGTGCCCTTACACTTGATGAATCCCAGGCAGCCATAACCCTTTACAAAGGCCCTTACCTTGAAAACCGTTTCTACGATTGGGCCGAGGACGCAAGGGGCTGGCTTGAGAACCGTTACATCGAGCTTCTGTATCACATCGGAAAGCTCTGTGTTGACGCAGGCAGGATCGATGCGGCCATCGGTCATTACGAGGCAGTATTGAAAGTCGATCTTTATGAAGAAAATGCTATCCGCGAGATCATTCGTTTAAAGAGCGGCAAGCAGTCTCCCGCAGCCGTAAGGGAATATTTCGACCATTACTGCAACAAGCTGTATGAAGAATACGGCTCGGAACCTTCCAAGGATCTTAAGAATATGGTCAATTCTTTATAGGCACCGGAACGGAGCTTCTATGATCTTGTTTTTGCGTTCGTTCATCGTCGCATGCTGTTTTCTGACAGGAATATATTATGTGATCTTATTCAGGCTGGACAAGAGGTCGCGGGGCGACCTTTTGTTTCCGGCTCTTTGTTTTGTCTTCGGTCTTTCTTCACTCTTCCGTCTATCACTTGATCCTTCCCTCATGTTTTCAAGTGAATTTAATTACAATCCGGAAGATAACCTTTTTCTTGCCACACTTAACTTTTCATCCCTGATATTGAATCTTTACAACGGCTATAACATTCCCGATGAAAGAAGCCGTTTTTATAAGCTGTTTAACATTGTATGTATCGTGACTTCCGCCACTTCTCTCATAATCCCGGCAAGCCACGTTGTATACTACTATCTGTTTTCTCTTGCAGTGGCTCTGGTGGCTTACTGCTTCGGAATATATATTTCCTTCAAACTCTACAATTCGGTATCAAAGACCTACAGATTTGCCCTGGCTTCAAACCTGATAATGATGGCTGCGCTCATTCCCGATACGGTTACCATAGCCCTTCATTTAAACTTCATAAGCCTGCGCGGAATGCTGATCTCGATCTATCTTGCATTGCACGTTTTGATGCTCACCATTCAGTACAGAGAATCCATCAGCAAGACAACAAGACTTTCCAAGGCCCTTTCGGAGACCATCGAAAAGATCAGCCATTCTGACAACGCACTTAAGTGTACCCAGATGAAGCCCGATTTTCTTTATGAAACCCTGGATCTTATCAGCCGCCTTTGTCTGGAGGATCCCTTTACAGCCGAGGACCTTACGATCTCGCTTTCAAAATATCTGAGACATACTCTTAACTTCCAGCAGCTGCAGGGAATCGTTCCCCTTTCAAACGAGCTTGAGCTCACGAAAGCCTATGTTGCAATTGAACGCGAGATATTTAAGAACGTCAAATTCGAATACAAGCTTCCCGAATCCGTTCCCAACGTTTATGTTCCGCCCCTTTCCATCCAGCCTCTGGTGGAAAATGCGCTGGTTCACGGTTTCAAGGATAAAGAAGCCGAGGGAAAGATCACCATTTCCGTTACACCCTATAAAGATTACTGCCATATCGACGTTTCCGATAACGGAAAGGGTATCTCCGAAGAAATGCTTCAGGGACTTCCCGCTTCCTTTGCACAGACCGCTCATATCGGCCTTTACAACATCGAGAAGCGCCTTATATCCAAGTTCCATACAGGTCTTGTAATACAGAGTGAGGAAGGTCTCGGAACCTCCATATCCTTCACCGTACCGCCTGAAGGCAAGTACGATGATCTGAGAAGCGAGGTGACGGCATGAAAAAGAAGATATGCATAATCATAACGATTCTTCTGATAATCGTCGGCGTATATTCCGCTTTGCTGTTCTTATTCCGCAGGGTACAGCCGGAGCCTTTCCTTCTCGGTGTCAATTACGATGCCGCTTCGGAATCCTATATGGATCCGGAAAGGATCTACCATCTTAAAGGCGAAATGGAATGCTATCCAAAGGTCATCATAACGCCTCAGAATTTCGGAACCTATGAATCGACCAAACAGATAATACACAACCTTCGGGAAGTACGTAATAAAGACTGCATCATCAACGATCACTATGTTGCCACCGTGCGTTTCTTTATCAACGCACCTTCGTCCATCTCCTACGCTTTGTTTTTCCCGGGAGAATACTGTGAATACATGCTGACGGTAAACAGAACGGCCATCTCATACACTTCGACCTTCCGTTCCGAAACCCCGTCCTTCCCTTCACCGAAGCTTGTTGTTCTGCCTCACGCGGATAACGGTGAATATGAGATCATACTTTATATAATCTCTCCCACCAATTCCGTTTCAAATTCTTCGGGGCATATTCTTTTTGGTGAAGCGAACATGATGTCCAGCCTTGTAAATCAGCGAAATACCACTTCCATTGTCCTGTGTTCCATTGCGCTGATAACCCTGTTCTTCTGTCTGATACAGTACATCGCCGTAAGAAGGGAAAGGGTGCTGACTTCATTTATCCTGCTGTGCTTTGCGGTGATGTTCAGGCTTCTTATGACGGATACGGTTTCCATCATGCAGTTCTTCCCGGGAATGCAGTATCAGCTGGGAGCCATCATCATAAGCCTTACAATGCCGGCATTGTGTCTTTCCATGCTCTACCATGCCCATTGTCTGTACCCCTCCATCGTCCCCACCAACTTTCTTATGCTGGTAGGGTCGGCACAGATAATACCGCTGTTAAACTCGCTGTCGCTGTACACTTTCCCGGCACTTCAGATAGCGACTTATGCAGCCCATGCGGCGGCGTATTTTACACTCCTTTATTATGCTTACAGGGCTAATTACAAAAATTACCCTTATTCAAAGCTTTTCGCAACGGGTGTTATCCTGTTCTGGATATACGGACTGCTGGAATTTTCCACAAAGATGCAGCCTGTACGCGTGCCCTACCCGCAGTTCTATCCTTTTGTGGCTTTCATTGTTCTTGAGCTGTTTCTTCTTGCAAAGAAATATGCGGACCAGCGTGAGGCGGAGCAGTATTATACCGACGAGTTAAACCGTACCCTTGAAGCGATGCAGGCATCGGAAAGCGCATTCCTGAACGCACAGATGAAGCCCCACTTCCTCTATAACACTTTAAATACCATCGCGGACCTCTGCGTTTCGGATCCTCCCAAGGCCATAAGCCTTATAAGCTCTCTTGAGGATTACTGCAGACTGATATTGAGTATCGACAACGTGGATAAGACCGTGCCCCTCTCTCAGGAAATGGAGCTGGTAAGCGCCTATACAAGTATCGAAAAAGAAAGATTCCCGTCCATCAACTTCTATACGGACTTTCCCATTCGAATGCCAAGGGTAGAGATACCGCCCCTTACGTTGCAGCCCCTTATCGAGAATGCCATCAAGCACGGAGTAAGAAAGTCCGACAAGCCCGGAGCCGTGACGTTGCGAATAAGGGAATCCTACGATCAGGTAACCTTCTATGTAAGCGACAACGGTTGCGGTATGAGTGAAGAAACCATGGCCAAGCTTTTCGAGCAGCCGAAGGAAAACAAGAGCATCGGTGTTTACAACATCGATAAACGTCTTAAGAACCTGTACAATCTGGGGCTTGAGATCGATTCAACCCTGGGGCTCGGAACCTGCGTAAGCTTCTCGGTACCCAAATAAAAAAGAAACGGAGACGATCTTTGTCGTCTCCGTCTTTTTATCTTCAGGCTTTGGCTTCCGCAGCCTCTAAGCTTTCATATCCGTACATCTTTACGGAATTCATCATTATCTCTTCCGCGATATTCTTTCCTTCCTGAGCATGGGACACAACGTACTTGGCGTAAAGTTCCAGCATCTTGTCGGAATAGGTGCTTATCTCGCCGCGTAAGTAGGTTTCATAGGATGTGTCGTAAACAAAGTCCTGATTGGAATGGATGTTTCTGGCCCTTCCTCCAAGCTTCGGATAACGCTCTGCGAAATCCACCATCCATGATACCTGCATCGCAACTATCTCCTCGATGATGGCAGCCTTCTCGGCGCTGACCTCCGGGAAGTTATCCTTTATCTCATCGTAGCGTTTCGGATCGGTACTTTGCATCATACGACCGTACTTCTCGGTGATGAGATTGTGGCCCAGTTTAAACTCACGGTCAAAATCGTAAAGGTACTGCATCAGCATTTCTCTGTTCCAGGTCAGGTACTGACTCTTTCGCATTATCTCGAAGGTATAAAAATCATCCTGACAGGAAGCGCGTCCTCCTTCGTTCTCCACCTTGTCAAAGGCTTTGAATTCAAGTCTGGTTACCTTGTCAGCCAGCTCCTCTACGGTCTCATTGGCGTACAGAGCCTTGAACATAAGCTCCTCCGTATGATGATCGAGATAATCGTCGATATCGCTTATATAGCCCTTCTCATACATCTTAAAAGCCAGTGCCTTTCCGATGGCCTCCGGATCCCTTGCATCAAATAACTTTGCGATCTCATAGCCGAAGGTGGTCTCTTTGGCACTCTTATACAGCCATTTGTCATGGGGCGGATATTTGCCCTCGATATAATGAACCAGCTTAAGCGCTTCCTTAAGGCCGCCGTAAAGCATCATCTGAGCCGTCAGATCGTCGCCCCTTGCAAGCACACGTTTGTAATTGTACTGCGCCTGCTGGGAAAACAGGGCCGCGCTCTGGGCTAACTTCTTATAAAGCACCTCCATCGGGTATCCCTTCGCCAGATCATCCCTGATCTCAGTAAAATGACCTTCACAGTCAACAAATACTTCACCGTTCACGGCGGTTGATAAACTGTGATCGTCTATGACATACCAGTCCTCATCGGTGAGAGGAAACCTTCCCAGAAGCTCCTTATAGAAGTCTTCTATGATAAATACTCCACGTCTCTTTGATTTGCTGACAGTGGGAGCTTTCTTCAATCCTTCAAATTCTTCCGGAAGGGAAGCATAGATATCCTCAAGCCTTTGACCAATTTGGTCATAAGTTTCTTTGGTAACCCAGATGCATAATCCCGGTCCCCAGTCATGATCCCTCGAAGCCTCATCATCATATCCGTAGCAGTCGGAGCCCTTTCCCACAAGCCCCACTGCGATCTTATCCGTCCATTCGGGAAGCTTTGCATCAAGTTCCGGTTTGAGCCACTTCTTATACAGGTGCTTTGCAAGCATCATGCCCGATACAAAATCATCCTTTATATTCCTTAACTCATCATATATACGATAATAGAACTGCGTCTTTCCCAGAGTCTCGTCCATTATCTTTAAAGCCTTTTCAAGCTCTTTTCTCGCATCTGAATGTCTTCCCTTCTTTTCAAGGGAAAGTCCCTTGGCATACAACGCCGCAGCATAATGGGAATCCACCGCATTAAGCTTCATAAAGCACACTTCCGCCTCGGCAGCTTCGCTTAATGCATCATCATAATCCTCAAGGCCAAGATATGTGTTCGCAAGATTAGCATGGGTCACTGCGATATCGTAGGCCTCTCCCGCCTTCTCAACGATGGGAAGGGCACGCTTAAGGGAATTCACCGCCGTCTCATATTGTCCCATTTCCTGAAGAAGAAGGGCTTTGTTGTTATAAAAGCTTGCAATGAGCATCGAATCCTCGGGAAGCGAGGATCTGTAGATCCCCTCCACCTCGTCGTAAAGCTCCAATGCCTCAGAAAGCCTTCCTCCGGCCCTGTAGGCACTTGCGATGTTTAACAGGCTTGTTGCATAAGGAATACTTCCGTGAAGCCCCATCTGATCGCAGAGGGCGATCACGGCATCGGATATCTGATAAGAATCCTCGGTCCTGCCAACCTCACGGTAATAGCCGATGAGTTCGTTCAAAAGCTGAAGAAGTGCCCCGTTATCGCCTTCCGAAACCGCCTGCTCTATTCCCCGGGAAAGAATACCTTCAACTTCCGGTCCCCTGTTTTCCTCAACCGCTTTATCCAGTTCCTGTAAAACCGCTTCAACATTCATAGTCACGCTTCCTTTCGGTGCACGATCACTGTTTCTTTTCTATCTTTAAACGCTTTGCAAGTTCCCGCATTGCAGCCGGATCACACTTGCAGACCTTTCTGTCATAGGTGTAAAGGCCGTTGGTCTCGTCCTCAACATCGTAGGCCTGGGTATAGATACTGCCGCAAAGGCCGTTTTTGATCTCGGGAACGACCTGATCTTCGTAAAGCTTTATTATCGCCTTTCCCACTTCCTCCACACTCTTGCACTTTCCGTATCCGTAGTTGATATATTTGGAATAGGAATGTTCAGGATCCCTATAGGAAAGCCCGCCAAACTCGGAAAGTATCAGGGGCTTGTCGGTATAAACCAGCTTCTCCACATGGAAATATATATGCTGGCTGTCAACATCGCTCAGAGACTGCTTAAACCAGCCGGAGGTGGCATCTATGATCCTCGAAGGATCCATATTTCTCACCCACTCATACATGAAGTCCGCATTGAACTGTCCCCAGCCCTCGTTAAAGATTGTGTAATAAACGATGGAGGGATGGTTATAAAGCTCCACCAGCGTTTCCTTAACACCGCAGGCAAAACACTCCATGGTATCATTGCTTACGTGTACATTCAGATCGTTCTCCCGCTTATATCCCAGCGTGGGGAAAATGGTATCCCTGAAATACTTGTAGGTTCCGTTATTGACCATATCCTGGAACACTATCATTCCAAGCCTGTCACAGGCCTCATAAAAACAATCGGGCTCGACCTTTATATGCTTCCTTATGGTATTTATGCCAAGATCCTTAAGACGCATGATATCGTCAATAAAGTCCTGTTCGCAGTTGGGCGTGTATATTCCCTCAGGGAAATATCCCTGATCAAGAACTCCGTGGAAGAAATAGGGCTCCCCGTTCAAAAGGATCCTCGGAATTCCGTCCACCTCACCCACAGCCACTGTGCGAAGCCCGAAATAGGACTTTACCCGGTCATTGGGTGTTGAGATAAAGATATCATAAAGATGCGGGTCCTCCGGTGACCAGTGATGGGGCCTCGGAATCTCAATCTTCACCAGATCGTAAGGAGTCCTTTCACTGAGGATCCGCTCCTGCCCGTCGTAGACCTCTATCCTGTAATCATTCGCCTCGGATTCAATATTCAGTTCGATCCCCGTAAGGGACGGAGTTATCTCGATGGCCTTTATATAATCGTCGGTAACGCTCTCGATCCAGACACTCTTCCAGATTCCCGTAACCGGCGTATACCACATACCGCCCCTGAGCTTGCGCTGCTTTCCGTAAGGATACTGGTGAGAAAGCTTATCCGTAACAACAACACGCAGTGAATTCTGCGCTCCCGGTGTCCTTGATACAGCCTTTGTGATGTCGAGAGTAAAGGCATTGTAGCCCCCTTCGTGACCTCCTACAAAGGATCCGTTAACGTAAACATCCGTTATACAGTCAACACCGTCAAAATGCAGAAGCACTTTGTCCTTTATAAAGCCCTTGGGAAGAACAAAGCTTCTTTCATAGGTATATTCTTCCGGCACATGTCCCTTATACCCCGAATTTGCCGACTCAAGGGGAAAAGGAACAAGAATGTTATTCTTCCATTCTCCGTTTAAACAGATATATGAGTCCCTTACAAGGGACGGACGGGGATACTTGGAGAAGGGGATCTCTCCTGCTTTGCTCCCCATTTTCAGGTCATTATGTATGTCACTTAATATCGGGATCCGCATGATGCGCTCCTTTGTCATTTATTCCAACAGATTATAACACTTTTCAATTAACAAAAACAGACGGAGCGTCAATCGACACTCCGTCAAAAATACTTATATCATTCTGCCAGAGACCAGGTTGTACCTTCTCTTGAATCCTTTAAGACGATTCCCTTTGAAAGAAGCTCGTCCCTTATGGCATCGGCTTTGGCGAAGTCCTTGTTCTTCTTCGCTTCCGCTCTTTCGGCGATCTTTTCATTGATGAAGCCTTCAAGCTCGGAATCAACGGATGCTGCCTCAACTTCCTTTGTAAGGTCCAAGCAGAGCACCTGATCGAAATCCTCGATAAGAGCAAGCTTGGTGGCATTGTTGGTGTCGGCCTTAAGAACCTCGTAAAGAAGGGTTATGGCCATTGATGTATTGAAGTCATCACCGAGAGCATCAAGGAACTTCTCCTTATAGGAATCAAAGACAGCCTTATCTACCGCTCCGTCATTTGCATCCTTCTTGATGCGGTTTGTTGTCCTGATAAGCTTATCGTAAGCGGCCTTCATGTTATCCATTACTTCGTAGGAGAACTCAAGGGGCTTGCGGTAATGGCTCTGTAAGCAGAACATCCTGTAAACAAGGGGATTGTAGCCCTTCTCCTCAAGAACGGAAACCGTTAAGATACCGCCCTTGGATTTGCTCATCTTTCCGTTCTTGTCAACAAGGTGATGAACGTGGAACCAGTAGTTACACCACTTATGTCCGATGAAGGCCTCGCTCTGTGCGATCTCGTTTGTGTGGTGGGGGAAGATGTTGTCAACGCCGCCGCAGTGGATGTCGATGCGCTCCCCAAGGTGCTTCATGCTGATGCAGGAGCACTCAATATGCCAGCCGGGATATCCCACGCCCCAGGGGCTTTCCCACTTAAGTTCCTGATCCTCGAATTTCGACTTTGTGAACCAGAGAACGAAATCAGCTTTGTTCTTCTTATTAGTGTCCTCATCCACATCGTCGCGAACGCCGACCATTAAGTTGTCCTCGTTCTGATTGGTGAGTGCGTAGTAATTTTCAAGTTTAGAGGTATCGAAGTAGATGTTGTCCCCTGCCTGATATGCATATCCCTTGTCGAGTAAGCCCTGTATCATATTTATAAATTCGGGAATGCAGTTGGTAGCGGGTTCCACCACATCGGGCATCCTGATGTTTAACTTGTTAAGGTCTGAAAAGAACGCGTCAGCATAGAACTTTGCGATCTCCATGACGGTCTTGTGCTCTCTCTTTGCGCCTTCCACCATCTTGTCATTGCCGGTATCGGCGTCACTTGAAAGATGTCCCACGTCCGTAATGTTCATTACCCTCTTAACATCATATCCTGCGTAACGAAGGGTGCGATCCAGAATATCCTCCATAATGTAACATCGAAGATTTCCTATATGCGCGAAGTGGTAAACGGTAGGTCCGCATGTATAAAGCGACACCTTTCCCTCCACTACCGGCTTAAAGTCGTCAACCTTCTTTGTAAGTGTGTTATAGAATCTTATCCTGCTCATCTTTGCCTCCTTTTTAGGGCTTAACAATTTCATATTTTAAGGATTTATGGGCTTTTCGTCAAGGAAAAACAATGATACACTTATATATAAAGAAAGGGTTTTGAAATGAAGATCGACGATATCACAAGTTACCTTTATTCAAGCAAAACTTCGGATGTAATAAAGCAGGCCACGGAAGCCCTGTCCGCCACCGATGAAACAAAAGATCTCGGCGTAAGCTTCGCCGAGATGTTAAAAGCGGAGGTCCTCAAGGACTCATCCTCCTCATCGGAATCGGATCTTTCTTCCATGATGGAGCTTGCAAATCTCTCAAAGGTCATGAGCGGCTCGGTCCTTGGTTCCATCACCGATCCCGAAACCCTTAAAACCTTATCTGCCGACCTCCTCTCCTCCGGCTCCGGCCGCGAGATCGTCGCCAAGCTTGCCGAAGGACATCTTAATTCCATAGTAATGACCGATCTCTCGGACCTGTCATAGGTCCGGGATTTTTTATTTTCGGGATCCTCGGATTACAATTTGCACAATTTTTCCTGAAAATGCAGTGTTTTATTGTTCTCGAAAACTTTTTAATGTTTTTCGATAAATTATTGTTGACAAACATATTTTTGGGTGTTATAGTTCAGTTATCGATAAACATTAAATATTTAATGCATCAGGAACAAAACTTAATCAAAAACACAAAATCCCTCAAAGGGGAGCATAAACAGGAGGAATTTAAAAATGAATGAACAGAACAAGAAACTTGAAGTGATCAGAAGAAGATGTGAGAAGTCAGCAAGGATCGTGGGGATCTTCCAGATCCTGGTGATCGTAGGATTTACCATTTCTCTCATATCCGCAATCGCAATCTTTGCTTCGGCAGGAAAGCTCGATCCCGTTCTCGCAGAGCAGGTTGAGTCAGGAAAAGTAACCTTGAGCACCATGGAGATCAACTCCGGATTGATCGACCAGAGCATTGACTATTCATATTTCTATAATAAAGGCCAATATGCATTTCCCATTGCTATCAACTGTGCATTTGCAACCATCGCTTGCGGTGTGGTGATCGTACTGTTTAACATCTTTAAAAACATCTTTAAGATCTGCGCCACCGAAGAGACACCTTTCTCAGACGCGGTAAGAAGGAAGCTTAAGGTCGGCTTCATCATCATGACCGTATTTGCAGTGTTCGTAAGCGGCCTCGGTGCCGGTGTAGTCGTAGGTCTTCTTCTCTGGTGCATCTATTCAATCTTTGAATACGGTGCAGCACTTCAGACAGAAGTTGATGATATGGTATAAGGAGGTGCGCATATGGGTAAGATCATATTAAGACTTGACCGCGTTATGGCGGACAGGAAGATCAGCTTAAACGAGCTTTCTGAGAAGGTAGGCGTATCAAACGTAAATCTTTCGAAGCTTAAGACCGGCAAGGTCAGTGCCGTAAGGTTCTCAACACTTGAAGCCATCTGTGAGGTGCTTCATTGTCAGCCCGGCGACATACTGGAGTACGACCCCAACGCCGTAAGCGAGCCAACGGAAGAAGAATAAGCATTCAAAAAGGGAAGCGGTCATCATCCGCTTCCCTTTAATGATTCATATGATTCAGATACTGCCTTCCTCCATCCTTCCGGAAATTATATCAAGGATCTCATCCTTATTTCTGCCGATGGCAAAGGCAAGTTCGGAGAAAAGATTGTCCTCGGCGATCTTGAAATACTTATCATCCGTGGCCGTCGTTTTCTTTCCTTCGGAAAGTCTCTTTTCCCTTCTTGAATAAAGATTCTTTATAACGCTTACGAGCTCCCTGCAATCGCAGCTTCTGATGGCCTCTTTGTAGAGATTTTCTCTCTGCTTCTCATTATCGACCCTCATCTCCTCGATCTCGGGGATCTCGTCGATCAACTCCCATGCCTCATCTCCGGTCAGAACCTTGCGAATGGTTCCGTCATTATCCACAGGTACAAAGACTTTGCTTCCGTTAGTCTTTATAGGTGCAAGAAAATAGTATTTGCGGCTCTTATCGGCTCCCGGCATATCAAGGGGAGCAATGTTCTTTACCTGGCAGATGCCGCCGGTTGTGTGGATCACGAATTCATTGATTGCAAACATGGGTACCTCTCTTTCTATAAAATGTGGTGCAAATTACATGGAACAAAATCGTGCCGATTTGGATTAATAGTATCACATTTTGACCATTTTGGTAAATGGGAAACTTCAACAAAAAACACCCGCACTTTTTGACATGCGGGTGTCTCTTATGGAATATCAGATTTTTATCCAAGTATTGCCTTTATATAATCGATCAGGATATTGGCTACCAGTTCGGCCCCTGCCTCGTTCGTGTGGGTTCCGTCCTCAAGATACTGATCTGTGTTGTCGTAATTGATCCCGTCCGATCCGTCAAGATCAACCTTATATACCGTTGGATATTCCCTTACAACCTGGTCAAGGGCATCCTTGTACATGTTATAGGTGCTTCCTGCGCCGTTAAAGTTGTAGCCATACTCCTCATGACGGATGGTATATGTCCTGCAGACTATGATCTTGGCATTGGGAAACTCGTCGGTAAGCTTACCGAGCACATTTCTCCACGCTCCCACATAAGTGTTATCGTCATAGGGTTCTCCTGTAAGAGGCGTTCCCTGATAGTAATCGTTTATGGCTGCATTAAGCACAATAACAAGCTGTCTGTCCGTATGATCGTCGATCCAGTACTCCTGCATCTCACGTCTTAAAACATCATCCTCATAGGATCTGTCCTTAGGGAAATCCTCATCAATAAAGAACTGAACTTCTTCACCGAGACTTATCTTGTCGTTTGTGGATGCTCCCGCTGCAAGACCCGGCTGGGAGATCGAATAAGCCCATGTTCCGTTGGTGATATCCTCAACCTTCTGAGGAATGGATACATTTCTGTCATCTCCGAATACAAAAACGCTGTCTCCGAGAAAAACAATATCGGTGTTATCTAAGGTAGGATTTTCAACCGCTTCCCTGTTATGGGGATGTTTGATCACTTCGATGCCGTCAACCACATCCGCGAAAGGCTCTGTGGGTGCATCCTTTTTATCCTCTTTCTTTTCCTCATCCTTTTTCTGAGACTCGTCAGGCTTCTCTATTGAGACGGAAGGTTCTTCCTTTTCCGGCTTTGCGGGTTTAACACTTACTTCAGGTTCTTTTTCCGAAACCTCCGTAGTAACTTCAGTTGAAGTTTTGTCACCATCCTTGTTTAAAAGTCCCTTCTGCTGCATATAGGGCATGATCAGAAATCTCGTTATACCCGCAACCGCTATCACTGCAAGGAGCAGTGAAAATAAAATGTCTCCAATGTGTTTCTTTTCCATTTTAAAATCATCTCTTTTCTTTTTATTTCCCCCTGAAGTTTATTCCAATACATTATCAAGATATTCGCACAGGATACCCGCGATCACTTTGCAGCCCGCGGGAGTCGGATGTGTTCCGTCCTCCAAATACCTTGCTGAATTATAGTCATTGAATTTACCCGTAGCAAGAAGATCCAGAGTGTCTGCTCCACACTCCGCTGCAACCCTTACCGCCAACGCCCGGTACTCATTCATGGTGAGTCCGATCTCATTTGGCAGTGTTCCGTTTGAAGCATACTGTATATATAAAGGAGCAACAAAAACAAGTTCTGCCTCCGGATACGCATCCTTCAGTCTGATAAGCGTTTCCTTGTAGTTCTTCTCAAATTCCTTCAGGGAATAACCGCCTATATAGTCGTTTATGCAGACGTTTAATAAGATCACGGTCTTTCGATCCGTATGATCATCCGCAGCATATCTTGTAACCTCTCTGTCAAAGACATCCCAGCCTTCTTCCCCCGTGGGAGCGCCTGTGACAAGGTTTGATACGACTTTCGCCATAACCTCCGAAGTAAGTCCGCCCTTGGATATGTTGTAGGTCTTTGCCCCGGTGACGTTTTCAACAACAGTTGCTGCTGAGTAAGGTCCGTCGGAAAGAGCAAAGATACTGTCTCCGAAGAAGATGATGTCATAACCCGAAAGATCCGGACTGTAGTCAGGTTCCTCCACCGGCGGCTCTTCTTCTTTTTCCCCAAATACAAACTCCTTAAAGATCTTCCACTTACTCACCTTCGGTTCCGGCAAGGGTTCTTCCTTGGGATCCGGGCGGCAGTTCTTTTCTATCCTTGATAAGCAGTAAGGAAGGTTGTCCTCCGTCACCGGCCAGGAATCAAGGTACGTATAAAGAAAGAGCTTTGTCGTTATCTCGCTTACCAGGTCTCCCGTGAAAGTATCAAGATAAAGATCCGGATTGTCTACGAGCCAGTCCTCTCCGGTGTAACATGCCAGAGTGACGTTTTCGTATTCAAGCAGTCGGCTCATCACTTCCTTATACTGAGAAAGAACAAGTTCAAATTCCTCATCCGTAAGCTGCTGCCAATAGTCATCGTGGTAAACGGATGTGAAAATGCGAAACTCAATATCGGGATGTTTTCCCACTATCTCATCAAGATCGACCTCAAGCTTTGGTTCAGCCGTTGGTGCTTCCGCTGCAGTTTTTTCTGCCGTTTCATCGGCCGATCCTTCTTCTGTCACCGTTTCCGGCTCATCAGGCATGTAATACAGCTTTGCGGGATCAAGGATCAGATACGCATAACCTATATCATTCTCCGAACTCATTGCGGCATTCCATAGCCGCATAAGCTCCTCCGTGTTTTCGATCATGGCATTGTTCTTGACCACATCGATACCGATAAAGCCCTTCTGTACATCCATGGACCAGCCATTTGAACCGGTCATGGAAAGAAATACTCCGTTATATTCGAGGCTTTGAAGATCCACCTCATCCACTGAAAGAAGTTCCTGCCTCGCGGCTTCTGCCGTTTCCTCGGCAAGCCTTATCTCCTCGGCAATGCGTTCTTCTTCCGCGAGTTTTCTCTTCTCAACGACCTTCGGGACAACGGCATATACCATCACCAGCAGTACCGTAAGAAGAACCGCAAGCACTGCTGCCGAAATCATCAAAATCTTCTTTTTCATTCAAAAAATCCGTTTTCCTTTAAAGTCTCCACATATCTCTTAAGGGCATCCTGCCATGTGGGAAGTTTTTCAAAGCCGTTTTCCGTAAGCTTGTCCTTCGACATTCTGCTGTTTGTGGGACGCTTTGCCTTTGCGGGATACTCGGATGCGGATACGGGAAGCACCTTCACCTTCACCCCTGCGGTCTTGAAGATCTCGCAGGCAAATTCATACCAGTTGGTGATGCCTTCGTTAGTGGCATGATACTTGCCGTATTTGTCCGTAAGGACCATATCAACAAGAAGCCTTGCCAGATCGTAGGTATATGTGGGGGAACCGAACTGATCGTTTACAACGGTCAGTGTATCCCTTGTCTTGGCAAGATTAAGCATGGTCTTGATGAAGTTCTTTCCGTTTAAACCGAATACCCATGCGATACGGACTATGAAATATTTTTCAAGGGTGTTTGTAACCGCAAGCTCGCCCTCGTATTTGGTCTGTCCGTAGACATTTAAGGGAGCTGCTTCATCATCGGGCTCCCAGGGCCTTGTGCCCTGACCATCAAAGATGTAATCGGTGCTGATGTAGATCATCTTGCAGTCAAGCTCTTTGCAGACATTGGCGATGTTCTGTGTTCCGTCGCGATTGACCTTTCTGCAGATCTCAACGTTATCCTCGGCCGCGTCCACTGCGGTATATGCCGCGCAATGGATAACCGCATCGGGATCAGCCGCCTTTATGACCTTTGATACGCTGTCCGCGTCGGTGATATCCATCTCGTCGATGTCAACTCCCACTGCCTCGATATTTCTTTTTTCAAGTTCATTGACAACATCGTATCCCAGCTGTCCCTTGACACCCGTAACAAGTACTTTCATTTTATTCTCCTTATCTTCCCGCTTTCTTTATAACAAAAACAAGATCGTGATCCGCTGCGGGATCGGGCTTGAATTCATCATGAACGGGTGCACCCCAGCTGTCATCTCCGCCGATACCGGTGTTGGCGGCAAGGATCCTTACCCATGTGTAATTATGTGCGGGAAGTTCAAAATTATGATCCGCATTGAAAAGCTCAGCCCCGCTGTTTGGAAGGAAGCTTGCTTCAAAGGTTCCCGACTCGGCTGCGAACATAAGGCCTTCGCCTGCGTCGTTTGTTAATTCCATGAATCTCACGCCTGTGCGGTTACCGCATTCCTGGGTTCGAAGGTAAGGCGTAAGGTTCTCCTTAACCGTTGTGGTATAAACATCGGTCATATAACCGTTGTCTCTGTCACAGTAGTTTTCTTCAGGGCCCTTACCGAAGTATCTTACATGCTCAAGATCCCTGCCCAGCCTGAATTCAAGACCCGCAAGAGGCAGTTCCTTATAATCCTCAAGGCCTCTGTAATGGAAGATCACTCTCACCGTATCATCGGGATAAACCTCATATGTCACGCGAACCCAGATCCTGGGATCGATGGCTGCATTGTAGTCGTAAACCACTTCGAAATGATCGTCCTTATATTCCGCAGAGGTAAGCTTGCTTAACAGATTCTCCGTAGCAGACTGCCATACCGCGCACTTCTTGTCAAAGCCGCATCCAAGATCATTATCGGTATATGCCCTGAAGAATACGGGTACAGGCGGAGCCTCAAAGAACTCACGGCCGTTTATTGCAAGTGAAGAAGGTCCCTTCTTATAGATCTGGAAAAGGGTGCTTAAGGAATCCGTCGAAGCGCCGCAGGTCTTTCTGGACTTTACTACATGCTTAAACTCCTTACCTTCAGCCTCGATATTCGCAACGGGATTAGTTTCCGCAAAAACAACCTTCTCGCCAAAGCATACGCTGTAGCCTGCCTTCTCCCACTTTGTATCGTGTTTAAGCTTAAGTACCGCTCTGATGACATAGTCCTTACCGGCATCAAGTTCGCCCGCAAATCCGGTGTCAAGCAATACGCTCTCGCCGGGAGCACAGACGATATCGTCTATCACATTTGTAAAAACAAGTTCCGTTGCTGTCTTTATGGTGAATTCGATAACGAATCCGGAAAGGTCGATGTAATTGTTACGGTTCTCAACCCGGATATGCTCCTCGTTGACCTTAAGCCTTACAGGTGCATAGAGCTGCTTGGCCTCGGGAACCTTGGGTGAATCGGTCCTGTCCGCAAAGACGATACCGTCGCCGCTGAAAGCTCCGTCGTGGGGTCTGTCACCGAAATCGCCGCCGTAAGCTAAGAATCTGACTCCGTCACGCTCGGTCCATATTGCCTGATCCACATAGTCCCAGATGAATCCTCCCTGGAACTGATCGAACTCATCCTCAAGATCCGTGTAAAGCTTCATTCCGCCAAGGGAATTGCCCATGGCATGCATGTATTCGCAGCTGATGAAGGGCTTTGCGGGATTGCTGCGTAAATACTCCCTTATTCCGTCCGGCTTCTCATACATCCTTGATTCGATGTCTGAAGCAGCCTCGAACTGACGGGAATGGAAAACGCCTTCGTAATGTACAAGCCTTGTATTGTCCATGGACTTAAAGTGATCGTGCATGGCAATGAAATTCTCACCGCCGTGGGACTCGTTACCCAGGGACCAGATAAGTACCGCCGGGTGGTTTCTGTCTCTCTTAAGCATATTGTCCGCTCTGAAGAGGACCGCATTCTTCCACTCGGGCTTGCTTGCGGGAATGGGATCGTGGAAAGGTCCCTGTCCGCTGTATTCCCACGTTCCGTGGGTCTCGAGATTCGTCTCGTCTATCATGTAAATGCCATATTCGTCGCAGAGCCTGTACCATATTGACTGATTCGGATAATGGCTTGTACGTACCGCATTTATGTTGTTTTTCTTAAAGGAGATTATGTCCTTGAGCATTTCCTCCTTTGTGATGGCATGTCCCGAATCGGCGCTGAACTCGTGACGGTTCACGCCTCTGAAAACAATGCGCTTTCCGTTTAACTTCATGACACCGTTCTCAAGTTTAAAGGTCCTGAAGCCGATGTTTGTTCTGCAGTATTCAAGAGGCTCGCCGTTTTCATCCGTAAGAACAACACTTACTCTGTAAAGGTTGGGTTCCTCGGCACTCCAGGGAAGTACCTTGTCGATCTCGCCGGCGATATTGCATACACCGTCTTCCGAAACCGGGCCTTCCTTTGAGAACACCAGATTTCCGTCCTTGTCAAGCACATCCGTAAGGGCAAACTTTGCAGGGCCTTCGATCTTTAAGTGGGTCTGAATGCTTCCCGATCCCTTAGTGTGATCATAACCGGCCTTTATGAACATATCCCATACATGAGCCTCAGGAATGGCATAGATGTAAACCTCTCTGAAAATGCCGAAAAGTCTCCACATATCCTGATCCTCAAGCCATGCGCCCGAAGAATACTTATATACTTCAACGGCGATAAGGTTCTCACCCTCTTTAACAAATTTTGTGATCTCAGCCTCTGCGGGAGTAAAGGAATCCTCCGAATAACACACATACTCTCCGTTTATAAAGAGCCTGAAAGCCGACTGAACACCCTGAAGTGAAATGAACAGTCTCTTTCCCGCAAGTTTCTCGTCAATAACAAAAGTACGGGCGTAACTTCCAACGGGCATATCCTCTGCGGATATCTTTCCGCGTCCTAAATCCTCATGACCTTCCCAGGGGTACTCGTCATTAACATACTGAGGGTTTGCAAATCCGCAGAACTCCACATTTGAAGGAACAACAATGGTATCAAAGCCCGATCTGTCCGCTTCAGGCTTATAAAAATCCTCCGGTCTCTCAGAGAGATTCTTTGAATACTTAAACTGCCACTCACCGTTAAGGCTCTGCTTAAGAGGCATATCCTCTTCAAGAGACGTATCCGTAACGGAACCGTAAAAGAAATGATCCGAATGAGCCGGAATGAGATTCTCGGCAAAAAACTCGGGATCCTCAAGTAACATCTGTAATTCTGAAGCTGTCATAAAAGTGTTACCCCCTCCTGCATTGTGATATATAATCTCTCCGCCTGTTCGGGATCCTCCTTTATCATCCGGCGATACCTCGTAGGCGTGCACTGCATATAACGTTTAAACACCTTGTTAAAATAACTTGGGTTGTTAAAACCCGTTATGAAACTTAATTCAGACATTGAATCCGCAGCCTTTGGATCCTTAAACAGTATCCTTGCCGCAGAAAAAACCCGGTATTCCATTAAGAATTCTATGGGTGTCTTAAAAAGAACCCTCTTAAAGCACCTGCAGCATTCCGACGGACTTAAATGTATATGATCCGCTATGTCGTCGAGTGTCAGCATATCTCCGTAATGCTCGGAAATATAATCGCATGCAGCCCTTACCCTGGCATCATCCCTTGATGAAAGACTGTCCGCGGTGCTGTCGACTTCGTCCTCGGAAGCATATTCATATAAAAGCATCCATATGTTGCAAAGGATTCCCCGGGTCACCAGCTCATAGCCCTTTTTCTTTATAAGATTTACGGCGATGACTCTGTTGATGCCGTCGATGATGGCATCGTCACGAAGATTCTTTTCCTGAAGCTGTATCAAAGAAAGGTCTTCGGCCTCCACAAACTCTCTGGCATACTTCTCATACAGATCCCCTTCGGGGCAGACAAATCTTTCCGAGAAAGCCACACTGTAAAAACCGCAGTTTTCATTGGAAACCAGAAGTATCTTAAATGGGATCAGTCTGTTTATTATGATCCCCTGACCTGCTTCAACGTTGAATCCCCGGTTTCCGCTGGTCACTCTCAGTACTCCGTTGTTAACGATGAGAACAATGATCGCATCGTATTTAAGGACCGCCGCCTCGGTATTTTTGTAGGCATTGACCTCAAGTTCCTCAAAGTCCACTCTCACGGGATAATCCGAAGCTTCGTATTCTATTGTTCTGTATTCGGCTTCGATATTCCCCATTATCCCTCAAAAAATGATCTTGCAAGTTTTACGAGTTCGTCCACATCGTATGCTCCGGCAGTCTCGCAGGATGAATGCATCGCAAGCTGCGCAAGTCCGATATCGGCTGTGGGCACGGACACATGAGCCGTCGAAATGTTGCCCAATGTGGATCCGCCCCTGACATTTGAATTGTTTGCGTAGTTCTGAAGCGCTATGTCATTCTTCCTGCACAGGCTTCTTACGAACCCTGCACTGACGGCATCCGTCGCATATTTCTGGGAGCCGTTGAATTTAAGAACAACACCCTTGTTAAGAGCGGGTTTGTTCACAGGATCCGCTTTGCCTGCCATTGCGGGATGAGCCGCATGAGCGTTGTCGGCAGAGATAGCGAAGCTGTCTGCAAGGAGCCTTAAGTAATCGGTCCTTGAAAGTGACATGCTTTCGGCGATACGGTAAAGGGTATCCTCAAGGAAAGTAGAATCCGCTCCCTGTTTGGTACCGCTTCCCACCTCTTCGTTATCGAAGATGCAAAGTACATTGATATATTCCGAAGGAACAAAGTTCTCCGTTCCCGTATCGATCTCACAAAGGGCCTTCACGCCGGCAAAAGCGCATTCCTGATCGTCAAGCCTGGGTGATAGGATAAGCTCCTTATCCGCACCGGCAAAACAACCCTTCTGTCTCGTATAAAGGAACAGATCCGATGCAAGTATCTCCGGTTCCTTCACTCCCGCTTCCTTAGCGATCAAAGCCGAAAGCTTTGTTTTTGTATCCGCAAGGGCATATACCGGAAGAAGGTCGCTCTGGGGCTTGTACTCAACCCCTTTATTGGTATCGGGATTCATGTGGATCGCCACGTTGGGGATCACTAAAAGGTCCCTGTCTATATTCACAAGCTTGGTTTCAAGGACACCTTCTTTTTCAAAAACAACACGTCCCGCAACGGACAAAGGCCTGTCAAACCAGGAAGACATTATCATTCCGCCGTAGCCTTCCGTGTTAAGCCTTACAAAGCCGCATTCCGGGTTCATTTCCGGACTTTCCTTCAATCTGAAGGTGGGGGAATCGCTGTGGGCGGAGTAGATCCTGAAGCCCTTAAAATCCCCTGCGGGAATGGAAAAGGCAATAAGGGATGAACCGTTTCGAACCACATAGCCCTTTCTGGCCCTTGAAAGCCTCCATGCGTCCTTCTCGTCAAAACGCATGTAGCCCGCTTCCTCAAGCATGTCCGCGGCATTCTTCACGCAATGGAAGGCCGTGGGGGAAGCATCGATAAATTTAAGCATTTCTTTTGTATATACTGTTTTCATCATAAAACCTCACTATGAACGATTATATCCCACATCAGCCAAAAAGGGAACGGTCGAAAGCGGCCGTCCCCTTAAAGATTTCATTAATATTTTTTTAACCTACTGAACCGTAACCTTGCCCTTAAGGTATTCAACAACGGTGTTCTGCCTTGCGATCATATGAAGGTAAGGTGCTCCGAACTGTGAAACCGCGGTTTCCTCGCCGCCGTACTGAGTAAGAACATCCTGATATGCCTCGTCGCTGATTTCAAGACCTTCGTTGATAAATAACGAATCATAGGTCATGCTTGTTGCGATCATCTTCTTTGCCCTTGATGTAAGCTCCTTGAAGTACTCGTTCTGGCCCATGCCTGCATAGCCGTCCTTGCCGAAGAACTCAAGAGCACCCATTCCGTAGTAGGAATACATCTGGTTCATGTAGTTGTAAGACTCAAGATCGGCATTGTAAAGAAGCGCCTTCTTGATCTTTACATATCCCTTGGGATACTTGGAAACGGAAGCATTGTCGCTTACATACTCAAGGATGTAGTTTTCAAGATTCTTATCATACTCGTCATCGTAAAGCTTCTGACGATATTCCTCAGCCGTTGAAGCTTCGTCGGAATAATTTGCCTGAACAAATTCATCGTTAAACTCGGGAGTTGTGTAGATACCGTTTACGGTAACTTCAAACTTTGCGTCCTTACCCTGAAGGTCTTCCGACTTATAATCATCGGGGAATGTAACTTCAACGGTAAGCTGATCTCCGGGATGTGCTCCAACCAGCTGATCCTCAAAGTCATCAACATAAGAACCGGAACCGAGTTCAAGGTCGGTACCGTTACCCTGTGTGTCTCCGCCTTCGAAAGCAACGCCGTCAACGGTTCCCACATAGTCAAGATTTATCTTGTCGCCTTTAGCTGCTTCAAGGGATGAGTCGGTGCTTAATTCCTTATGGGACTCGAGTGCGCTGTTGATCTTCTCTTCAATGGTCTCGTCCGTAGGAACAACACTGTCTGCGGGAACAACCAGGCTTGTAAGTCCGAGATCCTTAACTGCGGAAAGATCCTGACCTTCAATATATCCTTCTTCGGTAAGGTTAGCACTGTAATCGCTGCTTGCGGTAACCTTTCTTGCGCTCTGAATGATACCCATGATAATGGCACATCCGAAGAGTGCTGCAATGGCAACCTCGATAACGATCTCAATGATCCTTCCGGCAACCTTTCTCTTCTTGGCGGCCTTTGCTTCGGCCTTTCTTGTTTCACGCTTCTGCTTACTCTTGCTCATTTCGGGCTCGTTTTTCTTCTTGCCCTTCTTGTCAGGTTCAGCGTCGTCTTCCTTAGCTTCAACTTTTTCTTCAACCTCTTCAACGGTTTCCTCAACTGTTTCCTCAACTGCTTCTTCAACAGTCTCTTCAACCGTTTCTTCAAGGTCGGTGTTCTTAACTTCCTCGCTCATAATAAAAATCCTCCGATAAATCTTACCGCAAAAAGCGGCACCTAAAACAGTATACTGTCTTTATCCTTATAAGTAAATGCCAAAATGCCCGGCATAAAATGAAAAATTTGTGATCACGCTCACTTATCCTGCATTTTTGCAAGCTTTGCGGCCTGATCCGCAGCGATAAGGCTGTCGATGATCACGTCAAGGTCTCCGTCAAGCACTCCCTCGAGATTGTGGGTGGTGAAGCCGATCCTGTGGTCGGTAACACGGCTCTGAGGGAAGTTGTAGGTCCTGATCTTCTCCGAACGGTCACCGGTTCCGATCTGGCTTCTTCTTAACTCAGCTTCCTCGTCATGCTGCTTCTGCATCTCAAGGTCATAGAGCTTTGCACGAAGAAGTGCGAAGGCCTTGTCCTTGTTCTGAAGCTGGCTCTTTTCTGTCTGAGAGTAAACAACTATACCCGTGGGGTAGTGGGTAAGACGAACCGCCGAGTCGGTGGTGTTGACACACTGTCCGCCGTTACCGGAGGCTCTCATTACGTCGATCCTTATATCCTTTTCATCAATAACGACATCTACATCCTCAACCTCGGGCATCACGGCCACGGTGATGGTGGAGGTATGGATCCTTCCGCCGGATTCGGTGTCGGGAACTCTCTGTACACGATGAACGCCGGATTCGTATTTAAGCTTTGAATATGCTCCCGAACCGGTGATCATGAAGTTTACGTCCTTAAGACCGCCGATGCCGATCTCGTCCATGTTCATGGTCTCAACCTTCCAGCGGTTCTTCTCTGCGTAATGCACATACATACGGTAGATCTCGGCCGCAAACAGTGCCGCCTCGTCTCCGCCCGCACCTGCACGGATCTCCACTATAACGTTCTTATCGTCGTTGGGATCCTTGGGAAGAAGAAGGACCTTCAGTTCCTCTTCAAGCTTCTCGATGCTGTCTTTTGCATCGGAAAGTTCCTCTTTTAACATCTCCCTCATATCGGGATCGTTTTCTTCTTCCAGCATCATTAAGCTGTCTTCCACATCCTGCTTGGCTTTTTTATACTTCTTATAAGCCTCGACGATGGGTGTTAAGTCGCTCTGTTCCTTCATAAGGGCCCTGAAACGGTTCTGATCGTCCGTAACACCGGGCTCCGAAAGCTCGTTCATTATCTCTTCGAATCTCGATAAAAGATCCTCAAGCTTGTCAAACATCTATCTTTTTCCTTCCCAGGACCACGCGGTCATTACCGCAAAGGTCCTTCAATACACAGACCCCGGTGAAGCCCGCGTCATTCATCATGTCGCTTACAGCCTTCCCCTGGTCATTTCCTATTTCAAAGGCAAGCAGCCCGCCCATCACAAGGTGATCGGGTGCGTCCTTTATTATCCTTCTGTAAAACGTGACTCCGTCCTCCTTGCCGTTTAAGGCAATGAAAGGATCGTGGTCCTTAACCTCCGGCATAAGCTCCTCGATCTCGCAGGTCCTTATATATGGAGGATTTGAAACAATGATATCGAACACTCCGTCAACATTCTCAAAGAGATCACTTTCGACAAATTCTGCTTCGATCCCCAGACGGTCCGCATTCTTCTTCGCAACCGAAAGTGCAGCGGGGCTTATGTCTGCGCCGACTCCAATGCAATCGTTCGAATAATGAAGAAGGCTTAACAGAATGCAGCCGGAACCGGTGCACATATCGAGTATGCGCATTCCGTCATGCATTTCCTTCATCACTTCCTCCACAAGACTTTCCGTATCCTGTCTCGGAATGAGCACGTCCTTATTCACGCAAAAATCCAGGCCCATAAAGCCCTGGATACCTGTAAGATGCTGGAGCGGTATATGGGATGCCCTCTTTTTAAGAAGCTCCTCATATTCAGACTCTTCACTTTCGGTCAGTTCCCGGTGGGGATCGAGTATCACCGCCGAGCGATCCGTTTTGCATACATATTCAAGCAGGAGCCGTGCGTCAAGGTCGCATTCTTCGATCTCGGCGGCCTTAAGAATCAGCCTGCCCCTGTTTAAGGTTTTCAAATAATTCATCAGCCCTTGCCGCCTCTTTTTCTTTTGCCTCGTAGTCTATTCCGAAGGCTTCCTTCTGAAAATCCTTCCAGTCAAAGACAGCTTCCACCGCCGAAATGGCAACCTCGATCATCTCATCGTCGGGCTCCTTGGTGGTGATCTTCTGAACAAGAAAACCGGGAGCTGAAATGATGTTAAAGAAAAGATTGTCGTATTTTCCGGCAAGTCTCAATATCTCGTAAGCGATACCCGCAATGACAGGCACAAGAAGAAGCCTGATCACAAGTCTCAGCGCATGATTGTCCACTTTAATAAAGAAGAACAGGATCACGCTTATGATGATCACAAAAAGAAGGAAGCTGGTTCCGCACCTTTTGTGAAATCTTGAAGAGTTGCGTACATACTCAACGGTAAGGGGCTTTCCGCGCTCGATACAGTTGATGCATTTATGCTCAGCTCCGTGATAGCGGTAAACACGCTTGATGTCGCCGTTAAGGGATATGAGGATCACATAAAGAAGAAAGATGCAGATCCTTATGATACCCTCGATCATGGTAACGTAGGTCTCGTTCCTTACCTGCCTTGTCAGAAGATTTGTCAGGAAATAAGGAAGAGCTATGAACAGTGCAAGGGCAAAAATAACGGAAATGACCGTAACAAAGCCTGAAAGCACCTTCTCGGTCTTTCCTTTGAAGATCTTCTTTAATGCCTTGTCAAACCTGGTCTCCTTAGCTTCTTCATCCTCGTAAAACTCGGCGGAATGATTTAAGGTTCTCATTCCCAGGACTAAAGAATCGATGAAATTGAGCACGCCTCTCACAAAGGGAACCTTCTTCCAGAAGGAACTCTTGATGATACCCGTGTACTCATCGATATCCACATCGATCTCACCGTTTGACTTTCTTACGGCTACGGAGTATTTGTCCTTGTTCTTCATCATTATTCCTTCCAAAACGGCCTGGCCGCCTATTCCGGAATAAACCTTTTTGTTTTTACCTGCCATAACTATGCCTCATGCTCTACGATAAATGCTCATATAACAATAAAGGTTGAGATATCCATCTCAACCTTATCTTTGTCACTTATTTTGACTGAATGCCGTACTTCTTGTTGAACTTGTCTACACGTCCGTCGCTTCTTGTAGCCTTCTGCTGACCTGTGTAGAAAGAATGGCATTTAGAACAAACTTCTACGTGAATCTCGGGTTTTGTGCTTCCTACAACGAATGTGTTGCCACAGTTGCAGGTTACGGTTGCCTGATAGTACTCAGGATGGATTCCTTCTCTCATACTTTCACCTCTTCCAAATATATGTTAATGTGTTATGTTCTCATCCGCTACTGTCTCTACAGACAGCGAATGTATTTTAACACAGAGATTTTTACTTGGCAAGTATCTTTTTAAAATAAATGCATCTTGGTGATACTGTGTATGAAATCGTTGTTTGTTCTTGTCTTTGAGAAGATATCAAGTATGGTATCCACCGCCTCTTCGGGACGTACGCTGTTAAGACCGCGTCTTAAGGAATTGACCGCATTTATCTCCTCTGTTGATAACAAAAGATCGTCCCTTCTCGTTCCGGACTTGGCAATATCTATCGCAGGGAAGATACGCTTCTCGGAAAGCTTTCTGTCAAGGACCATTTCCATGTTACCCGTTCCCTTGAATTCCTCGTAAACAACATCGTCCATCTTGGAACCGGTCTCAATAAGAGCCGTTGCAAGGATGGTAAGGCTTCCGCCCTCTCTCATGTTACGGGCCGCACCGAAGAATCTCTTGGGCATATGCAATGCCGCGGGATCCAGACCACCCGAAAGGGTACGTCCGCTGGGGGGAACCGTAAGGTTGTAAGCACGTGTAAGACGTGTGATGGAGTCAAGTAAGATCATTACGTCCTTGTGATGCTCAACAAGACGCTTTGCCCTTTCTATTACCATTTCGGAAACACGCTTGTGGTGCTCGGGAAGTTCGTCGAAGGTTGAATAGATGACCTCAACATTGGGTCCTTCGATGGCTTCCTTGATATCCGTAACTTCCTCGGGACGCTCGTCTATAAGAAGAATGATCATGTGGATCTCGGGGTTGTTCCTCTTAACCGACTTTGCGACTTCCTTTAAAAGTGTTGTTTTTCCGGCCTTGGGAGGGGATACGATCATACCACGCTGACCCTTGCCCACAGGGCTTAACAGATCCATTACTCTCATGGC
>JAEEIN010000113.1 GCA_016281385.1 Lachnospiraceae bacterium
AGGTGCGATGTACTCTGGACGGAAAAGAATTCAAGATCATTAAATTCAGATCCATGAGAGTGGATGCCGAGAAGGACGGAAAGGCGCGTCTTGCCAAGAAGGATGATGACAGGATCACTCCGGTGGGTAAGTTTATAAGAAAGGTTCGCCTTGATGAACTTCCCCAGCTCTTTAACATTCTTGCGGGGGACATGTCCTTTATAGGACCGAGGCCCGAAAGACCCGAGATCATTGCCCAATATCTCGAGGTAATGCCGGAATTTGCTTACAGAATGAAGGTCAAGGCCGGGCTTGCGGGCTATGCCCAGGTTTACGGCAAATACAATACTACGCCTTACGACAAATTAAAGCTGGATCTTTGCTATATCGAGCACTACAGCGTATGGCTGGATCTTAAGCTTATGTTCCTGACGCTTAAAGTTCTCTTCACACCCGATGCAACGGAAGGCGTAAAGGACGAGCAGGTTACGGCTCTGCTTGAAGAAGCTGAGCGCACCGTAAAGCGCAGGACTGACGGAGAATAGAAATGGACAAGGGAAATTTTGACGGAAAACTGTTTACGCTTCTTTTGTTGAGAAGCTATAAAAAGGTCCTGATCGCGATCCTTTTGGGAGCCCTCATCATCGGAGTTCCTTACACGCTTTCAAAGACACTGATCGGCAATTTCACTTACAGAAGCGAGATAACGGTTCATGTTGACTACGGCGAGGATTCCGCCGGCAATATGTATGACTACATCAATTTTTATACCTGGGGACAGTGGATCACCTCGGATGATTTTGTCGCTTCGATCATTGAGGAGTACGGCCTGCAGACTTCGGTTTCCGAGGAGGATCTTAAGAAGTCCCTGGGAGCCACGGTTCCTGCGGATCAGAGGGTTGTTGTTTTTACTGTAACGACTGATAATCGCGGAAAGACGGATCTTATAGCGGCGGCAGTTGCAGACAGCATTGTTGACCTTGTGACCTCGATCAATGAGGTTGAGAGTGCGACCCTTCTTTCCAGAAGCGAAACGGTTAAGTACTTTGTGTATAAGAACATTCCCCAGGCCTTTGTATTCGGTGCAATATTTGGATTGTTCGTATCCGTCTTTGCACTTTGGGTAACTTTCCTTCTTGATGATTCTGTATACATTCCGGAACTTTTTGAAAAAGAAACCGGCCTTAAGGTAAGTGATGAAACCTCAGAATGCGAGGTTGTCGTAGACAGAAAGCTTCCGGATCTTTCGGATATAAAGGACGGCCTTACACTCTCCGTAAAATGCGGAGCCCACAACGGAAAGGCCGTGGGATATGTGATCCACGAATGCGAAAAGCGTGGCATCACAATAAAGAATGCGAAGCTTCTTGATGTTGACGGGAAGCTGGTTGCAGCCTATTACAGGGGATCGAAATTTCCCAATCCCTTCATGAACGGACAGGATGACTGAATGGTTTACTATATAGGAGTGACGGTCCTTGTTGTTATGCTTGGGCTGCTTGTAAAGGAAAACTCCATATATTCCCCCACGGGTTCGGTGAGGCAGCAGCATTTGAACCGTACTGCTGCGGTGGGCATCTTCTGTATCCTGACATTTCTGTCGGGTACGAGGATCGCTGTGGGAAACGATTTCTGGGTTTATCGTGACAACTTTAAGCTCATAGCCCAGGAAAGGGTCGTTTCCTCGGAGTTCGGGTTTAACCTGATCGTTAAGACCGTTCAGTGGTTTGCGGGCTTTGACAATTACATGCCCATATTCTTTGTTTTCTCCTTTCTGACGATTTTCTTTTTCGTGAAGGCCTTAAAGGATGAAAGCGAATGGTTTGCGGCGAGCCTGTTTTTGCTCCTTGCAAACGGTTTTTATTTTTCCAGCCTCAATACGGTGAGGTATTATCTTGCCTTTGCGGTGGCGCTGTATTCACTGAAGCTTGTTTGGAATGATAAGCATCTTGCATTTATCCTTCTGATACTTGCGACAGCAACGATACATAAAACGGTGCTCATCGTTATACCTTTTTACTATCTGGCGAAGATAAACTGGAAAAAGATACATATCCCGCTCTTTATGATGGGATCGGCCGCGCTTGTTTTGTTAAGGGACTTTGTAAGGGAACTGGTTTTCTTTGTTTATCCCTATTACAAGGACTCGTATCTTGACGATTACGACATCTCTTACATAAACATTTTGAAGGCTCTGGCAGTGCTTGTCTTCTGCCTGATCAACTATAAACAGGCAATCAAGGACAAGCCTTTAAACAGGTTTTATTTCAACCTGAATATCGGTGCTCTGATAGTCTTTTCCTGCCTCTGGTATCTGCCGGAGACCACAAGGATCGGATATTATCTGAGCGCTTCGAATATCTTTCTTCTTCCTTCGGTGATCAAATGCATCGGGAACAGGAAGCAGAGGATATTCTGGACAGTGGTCATAGGAGTCGCATACCTTGTATTTTTTATCTTTTACCTGCGGACTCTTTACGCCACAAATATACGGATACTTCCTTACAGGAACTGGTTTTTCGCATGATCAAGTTTTCCATAATCACGGTTTGCTTAAATCCCGGTGAAGCACTTCCCGAGACTCTTAAGACAATTGAAAAACAAAACTACAAAAACTTCGAAGTCATAATAAAGGACGGAGGTTCCACCGACGGATCCCTCAAAAAAGTGCCGGAGGATCCGCGTTTCGTGGTGATAAGCGAAAAGGATACGGGCATATACAATGCCATGAACCGGGCGGCCGAGAAAGCTTCGGGAGATTTCCTGATCTTTATGAACTGCGGTGACAGCTTCCATGACGAGTCCGTGCTTTCGGATGTGGCTGCGAAGCTCGAGGGACTTTCGGACAGGAAGCTGATCGTTTACGGCGACACCTATTCCCTTTTGTCGGATTCGGTGGCTTCAGCTTCGCCGGTCATTACCGAGAAGGTCTGCTACAACGGGATTCCCTGCCATCAGGCGATCTTCTATTCGAAGAAGGTCTTTGAAGAAAGGGGATTTGACGAATCCTTCAGGATCCGCGCCGATCACGAGCACTTTCTTTATTTCTTCTTTAAGGGCGGCGCCGAGTTCGTTTATTTAAACCGTGTCATCTGCAACTACGAAGGCGGCGGTTTTTCCGAGAGTAAGAAGAACAAAAAGCGTGACAAAGCCGAACATGCGGCGATAGTCAAAAAATATATACCCGCTTCAAAGCGATTTTTATACAGGGCGAGACTGATAGTTACCCTGCAGCCCGTGAGGGAGAAGCTTGCCAAGAGCAAGACCTTCGGCCCTGCCTATGAAAAGATAAGGAAAAAACTCAGATAATGAAGGTACTTTGGCTTACCAATTTCATATTGCCTTCGATCGCCGCGAAGCTTGAACTTCCCGCTTCCGTCAAGGAAGGCTGGGTAGTGGGCATGAGCGAAGCATTAAAGGCCCGCAAAAGCGAAAACGATATTGAACTTGCCATTGCATCTCCCGTTCCCGCAAATATCGAAGAGGGCGCGGTGGGAATCTTTGACGGAGTGCGTTTTTACGGCTTCCACGAGCTTCAGCCCTGCCATATTTACGATCCCGGGAAGGAGAAGGTGTTCTTTCAGATCGCGGAGGACTTCAAGCCCGACGTGATCCACATCTTCGGTACCGAGTATCCTCACACAAGGGCCATGGTTGAAGGAATTTACAAGTACGGAAATCGCGCAAACGGGCTTTCTTCTTACAGGATCCTCATAGGCCTTCAGGGAGTGATGTACGAGATCACGGAGCATTACCTTGACGGAGTGCCGGCGGACGTTGCGAAGAAGAAAACCTTCAGAGATATGGTGAAGAGGGATTCCATAGCGGATCAGGTGATGAAGTGCAAGCTTCGAACGGTCAATGAACTTGCCGCCCTTTCCTATGTGGGACATGTTACGGGAAGAACTCCCTTTGACGAGGCTTATGCGAAAAAGAACGCGTTCCTTGCCAAATATCATTTCATGAACGAGACCTTGCGTCCCGGCTTTTACGAAGGCACATACGATCCTGCCAAGGCGAACCCTCACGAGATCTTTGTAAGCCAGGGGGATTATCCCCTTAAGGGCATGCATTTTCTGATAAAGGCCCTTCCGAAGATCCTTTCAAAATACCCCGATACAAGGGTGTATGTTGCGGGAGATTCCATCACAAGGGAGGGAAGCTTCAAGGAAAAACTTAAGCTTCCTCAGTACGGAAAATACCTCCTTGAGCTTGAGAAGGAAGTGGAAAAAGAAACCGGAAAGCCCTGCCCGGTTGAGTTTCTGGGCCGTCTCCCCTTTGAGGAGATGAAGGCGCGTTACCTGCGCGCAGGTCTCTATATATGCTGTTCAACGGTTGAGAATTCACCAAATTCCCTGGGAGAGGCAATGCTTCTCGGAGTTCCCGCCATAGCTGCAAGGGTGGGAGGCATTCCCGGTATCATGGAGGACGGAGTCGAGGGCATCCTTTATGAACCCAACGATCCCGATTCCCTGGCGGAAGCGGTGGATAAGATCTGGAGCGACGAAGATCTTCGTGGAAAACTCACTCAAAATGCGAGGAAGAGAGCTCTTCGCGACCACGATCCGGAAACAAATTACAAGAGATTGCTTGAGATATACGACGAGATAGCGGCTGACGACCGTTACCCCGATAAAGACGATAAGAAGGAAGAATAAAATGAGCAGGCTTTGCATCATAACCGCAAGGGGCGGAAGCAAGCGCATCCCCAAAAAGAACATAAAGGAATTCCTCGGAAAGCCCATCATCGCCTACAGTATTGAGGCTGCCTTAAACAGCGGAGTTTTCGATGAGGTGATGGTGTCCACGGACAGCGAGGAGATCGCGGAAGTGGCTAAGAAGTACGGTGCGAAGGTACCTTTCATGAGAAGTGCCGAGAATGCCAATGATTTCGCAGGCACAAGAGAGGTGTGCAAAGAGGTTCTTGACGAGTATGAGAAGGAAGGCAAGGCCTTCGACCTTTTCGCCTGCATCTATCCCACGGCTCCCTTTCTTACGGGAGAGAAGATAAAGAAAGCTGTGGAGGAACTTGAGGCCTCCGAAGCATTTTCTCTTGTTCCTGTGGTACGTTTTTCTTTCCCTCCTCAGAGAGGTGTTGTCATAAAGGACGGTCTTATGGCCTTTGTTCATCCTGAGTTTGCTCAGGCAAGAAGTCAGGATCTGGAGCCTATGTATCATGACTGCGGTCAGTTTTACATATTGAAGACGGAACCTTTCTTAAAAGAATTTGCCCTTGTCACTTCGAAGACGCTGCCCTTTGTTCTTCCTGAGGAAGAGGTTCAGGATATCGACAATTTCTCGGACTGGGCATTGGCTGAAATGAAATACAGACTGTTAAGGGAAGAGTGATATGTTTGGATTATATGACAAGATAAATAACGGCGGTGTCTATGTCATCGCCGAGATGAGTGCAAATCACGGCGGAAGCCTTGAGAATGCATTACAGATCGTCAAGGGAGCCAAGGAAGCCGGAGCGGACTGTTTAAAGATTCAGACTTACACCGCAGATACACTGACCATCGACTGCGACAACGAATGGTTTAAGATCAAGGGCGGTCTCTGGGACGGCTACAAGCTCTACGATCTTTACAAAGAGGCCAACACTCCCTGGGAGTGGCATAAGGCAATAAAGGATGAGTGCGACAGGGTCGGGATAGATTTTCTCTCCACACCTTTTGATAAAACGGCGGTGGATTTTCTCGAGGATCTGGGAGAAGAAGCCTACAAGATCGCAAGCTTCGAGCTTCCTGACATTCCTCTTATAGAGTATGCGGCTTCAAAGCAGAAGCCCATGATCATCTCCTGCGGAATGGGATCGGTTTCGGATATTCAGGACGCGGTGGATGCATGCAAGAGAGTGGGAAATGACAGGATCGTTCTTCTTAAATGTTGCAGCGAATATCCCGCGCCATGGCCGGATATGCACTTTGGAAACATTCCGGATATGAAGGCGCGTTTCAACGTTCCCATCGGTCTTTCGGATCATTCCGAAGGAACCCTTGCTTCCGTTGTGGGGGTAACTCTGGGAGCGGTAGTTGTTGAGAAGCACATCTGCATCTCAAGGGATATCGAGACCGCCGACAGCAAGTTCAGCATGGAACTTCCCGAGTTTGCAAAGCTTGTTTCGGATATAAGAAATGCTAAGCTCATCGCTCAGGGACCGGAATACGAACTTACGGAAAAAGAAAAGTCATCCACCATATTCAGGCGTAGCCTGTTTGCGGTGGCGGATATAAAGGAAGGGGAGCTCTTTACCGCGGATAACATCCGCTCCATAAGGCCCGGCTTCGGCATTGCTCCCAAACACTTAAAGGAACTTATCGGAAAGCCCGCAAAAAGAAGCCTTAAGCGTGGCGAACCAATAACAGAGGATCTGCTTTAATGAAGATACTATGTCTGTACAACAATGATTGTGCATTGCCTTTGTTTGAAAAACTGAAGGAAATGGGCCATGAAACCGTTCTGTGCAGTGAAAGGCTGTCGGTGCCCGAAGTAAGGGCCGGCAATTACGATCTGGCAGTGAGTTACACATATCGGTACATACTCACTGGGGAATTACTGGAAGCACTTCATGGAAACGCGGTGAACCTCCACAATTCATATCTGCCCTTTAACAGAGGGGCCGATCCGAATCTGTGGAGCATAAAGGAAGGAACCCCCAGAGGGGTGACGCTCCACTACATGGACGAAAGCCTCGATAAGGGGTACATCATAGCGCAGCGCCTGGTAACGGAAGGGGACGGGGAGACGTTAAAATCCTCCTATGACAACCTGGATCGGAACGCGCAGGAATTGTTTTTCGAAGCATTTTGTTTTTACGAACACTGGCCGGAGATGAAGAAGAAGCCTTTGGGGAAAGGCACTTACCATTCGGTGAAGGACGGGGCGCAAATGAAGGAAAAGATACCGTCCTATGACATGAAGATCACGGATTTTCGCACACTTTGATGAGGGAATTGGAATGCATATAACATTTGTATCGAACTACATTAATCACCACCAGCTGCCGCTGTCGGAGGAACTTTTCAGACTGACGGGAGGGGAGTACACCTTCCTTCAGACAGAACCCATGACCGAAGAGCGGATAAAGATGGGCTGGGACCCGGAGCTTGCAAAAAAGCCCTATGTAAGATTATTCGATGAGGATCCGGAAGGGGCGAAGAAGCTCATTCTTGAAAGCGATGCCGTTATCTTCGGCGGAACCGAGAAGCAGGAGCTGATCATACCCCGTCTGGAAGCCGGAAAGTTTACCTTGAGATATTCCGAAAGGCTTTACAAGACCGGAAGATGGAAGTTCATATCCCCGAGAGGCCTTAAGCAGAAACGCTATGACCATACGAGATTTAAAAAGTCTCCGGCGTATCTTCTTTGCGCGGGCGCATATGTTGCGGGTGATTTCAAACTTATAGGTGCATATCCCAAGAAGATGCTTAAATTCGGGTACTTCCCCGAGTTTATCGAGTATGAAAATGTGCATTTCAAGCGCCGCCGTCAGGGAGCTGCAGAAAAAGTATTCACGGACATTTTATGGGCGGGACGTTTTATCGACTGGAAGCATCCTGAGATGATGGTTCTTCTTGCAAGAAGGCTTGCCCGCAAGGGGTATCCTTTCCACGTTACAATGGTTGGTGACGGAGAAATGCTTGAAGAGATAAAGCAGGAAGTCAAGGAAAGGAAGTTCAGCGAACTCTTTACCTTTACCGGTTCCAAGACCCCCGAAGAGGTAAGGGAGCTCATGCTCAATTCCGAGATCTTTATTTCCACTTCCGACAGACAGGAAGGATGGGGCGCAGTGGTCAACGAAGCCATGAATTCCGGCTGTATCACCATAGCTGCCAAGGAGATCGGTTCCGCACCCTGGCTTATTGAAGACGGAGTGAACGGCTATACCTACAAGGCCATCGATATCGAAGAAATGCTTGCAAAGGCCGAGGAGGCTATAAGCGACCGTACCACGGGTTATATCATGGGAAGAAAAGCCTATGAGACCATCAAAAATACCTGGAATGCCACGATCGCGGCTCAGAGGCTTTACGATTTTATAGCGGATCCGGAGCATAAGATCCCGGATTACGAAAACGGCCCTCTTTCAAGGGCATAAAGGATTTTTGCTGTTTATGAAAAAGAAACTGTTTTTATCGGCGATGCTTCTTGTTCTTGCTATGATGCTTGCTTCCTGCGGGGGCGGCTCGAAGGCGGAAGAAGAAAAGCCTATTAAAAATGCAAAAGAAGCCGTATACATCGGCGAAGTACCCATCGGCGAGTATCGGATAGTGACCTCCGGAGCGGGAACTTCAAATGCCGCGAAGGTGCTTCAGAGCTACATAAAAAAGACCTGCGGAGCGACTGTGTCCATAAGCTCGGGGAAGGCCGAAAGTTATGACCATTACATCCGCCTTTTGACGGACAAGGAGCTTGAGACCGCACATACTGCCATCTCCGGCGGAAATGTTACCATCGCAGCTCCCGATAAAGCGGGGATCGCCGACGAGACTTTTGTTTTTATAAACAGTTATCTTGGCTGGATGTACGCAGGAACGGAAAAAGAAACCCTTTCCGATGAAAAGAGCGTGCTTCATATACCTGCGGATGTTGATGATGCGGGAGCGTGGATAAAGGAACGTGAGGCCATCGTAACCCTTTGGAATACAAGCATCGTAAGGGGTAATTCCTATAACGAAAATACTTCAACAAAAACCGATATCCTGACATA
>JAEEIN010000114.1 GCA_016281385.1 Lachnospiraceae bacterium
AGCCTTCATTAACGGGTGGCTTCGTCGGTATGTCACCAAGGGAGTTGAGAACGGTTGCTTTCCAAACCGTGAACTTGTCTGACCGACTGACATACCGCGAAGACAGGACCCGTTTCAATAAACTTCAAGTCATAAAAAGAATATAATATTCTTGACGAAACAAAATCGGTGACTCTATAATAAACTCATTCAGGTCCCACTCGGGATTGTTGATCTGACGGACAAAGTCCGATCGTAAATTTTCCAAAAAACACAGGTAAAGTACATATGGTATACAAAGTTTACTCCGGCGGCGTCGGGGGTATTCTCGGTAATCTTATTACCGTTGAGGCCGACGCATCACCGGGACTGCCGGCCCTTGACATGATCGGGCTCTTGGGCAGTGAGGTCAAAGAGGCAAAGGAGCGTGTGCGCGTTGCTCTTAAGAACAACGGCATTTCTTTGCCTGCAATTCGTATCACGGTGAACCTTTCACCGGCGGATGAGCACAAGAACGGATCTCTTTACGATCTGCCCATTGCCATCGCTCTTTTGGGCGTATTGGGTAAGACCGGTGCCATGCAGCCCGAGAACACGGTGCTCATCGGGGAATTGTCGCTGGATGGGCAGGTCATGCCCGTCAGCGGTGTTTTGCCTATCGTGAGGATGGCAAAGGAAAGGGGGTTCAAGCGTGTTGTTCTTCCGAAGCATAATGCGGCGGAGGGGGCAATGATCAGAGGGATCGATATAATACCGGTGGAGACTTTGGCGGAGGCATTGGCGTATGTCTCGGTTCCCGAAGAACATATGAATGCTCAGATCGAGCCCTACAAAGGCAGGGATTATTACGAGGAGGAAATCGGTGAGATCGGTCCGGATTTTAAGGAAGTCATAGGCCAGGAAGTGGCCAAGAGAGCTGCGGTGATCGCTGCGGCGGGCTTTCACCATCTGCTGATGACCGGCCCTCCCGGAACGGGCAAGTCCCTTATCGCCAAGAGAATACCGGGTATAATGCCGAGGCTGTCTTATGAGGAAAGTCTTGAAGTTACGACTATTTATTCAGTGGCGGGAAAGCTCACGAAGGACAAACCGTTTATAACGGCAAGACCTTTCTTGAGCCCTCATCACGGGGCGTCTGCTCAGGCGTTGGCCGGAGGCGGGTCAAGGGCCATGCCCGGAATGGTTAGTCTTTCTCATAAAGGAACTTTGTTCCTGGACGAGCTTCCCGAATTCAAGCGCCAGACTCTTGATTATTTGAGGCAGCCCATGGAAGACGGTGAGATCACGGTCTCTCGGGCAAGGGGAAGTGTTAAGTATCCGGCGGATTTCATGCTGGTCGGAGCCATGAACCCCTGTCCCTGCGGCTTTTATCCCGACAGAAACCGCTGCACCTGCACCGAAGCCATGGTAAACCGCTATCTTGCAAGGATCTCGGGGCCGATCCTTGACAGGATCGATCTCTGTGTCGAAGTGTCACGAATGGAACCGGAGGAGCTTGAGCAAAGCGGTGGTGACGGCATGGGAAGTGCCGAGATGCGTGACATGGTGGAAAGGGCTGTGGCGATCCAGAAGAAACGCTATGAAAAAGAAAACTTCCGCTTCAATTCCCAACTTCCTTCTTCAAAGACTGCAATCTACATTCCCCTTGATGCTGAAGGCGGAGCCTTCATGCACAGACTTTACAGGAAAATGGAACTCAGTATGCGGTCATATTACAAGATCATTCGTGTTGCGAGGACCATAGCCGATATTGACGGCGACGAATTTGTGGGAGTCAAGCACCTGGCCGAGGCATCGTGCTACAGATTTCCGGATTATATTGGAGGCTGATATGGGAAAATTCAAAGATTGTCTGATATACGAACGCGAGACCATGCTCCCGTATTTTTGCATGCTCTCAATGGTACAGAACATAGGAAATGTCACATACGATAAACTCTGTGAACATTTCGATTCTCCAAAGGAGATATTCGAGACAAATGAGCCGCAACTTAATTCTCTCGGAATCCTTTCCAAAGGGCAGATGGATGCGCTTATAAAAACAAAGATGTCCATAAACCCCGAACGTTACTATGAGGAACTCACAAAACAAGGAATAGGTTTTGTCTGTGTAGAAGATGACACTTACCCATCAAGACTCCTTGATATTCCGTCAAGACCCATCGGATTGTTTTACTGCGGTTCGCTCCCTGATGAGAATATTCCCACCGCAGGAGTGATTGGGGCAAGGGAGTGTTCTTTTTACGGTGAGGAGGCGGCAGGGCTTATCGGCGGAAGCCTCGGCTACAATGGGATACAGGTCATCAGCGGAATGGCTCGCGGCATCGATTCCTTAAGCCAGCTTGCGGCACTTGATGCAGGCGGCAGATCCTTCGCAGTACTTGGCGGCGGAGTTGATATCTGCTATCCGAGGGAATCAAGAAGACTCTACGACCGCCTTAAGGAACAGGGCGGGATCATAAGCGAGTACGCTCCCGGAGTTGCTCCGTTAAGGACCTTTTTTATAAGAAGAAACAGGATCATTTCCGGACTGTCGGATGTGCTCTGCGTGGTAGAAGCAAAGAAAAAGAGCGGCACTCTCACCACCGTAGACTGCGCTCTGGAACAAGGTCGCGATGTCTTCTGCGTTCCCGGCCGCATCACCGACAAAACGAGTGCGGGCTGCAACGAACTTATCCGTCAAGGCGCAGAGATCTTAAGTGATCCGGAACAGCTTTCAAAGGACATTCTTAAAAGATGGGGCCTCAAGCCAATGTCCGACGCGCATTCCGCAACCTCAGAACCTGCCTCAAAACTAAACTACATAGAGAAACTCATCCTTGCCCGAGCCTCAACCGATTCCTTCGTTCCCGACGAACTCCTGGAGTATCCCGAGATCCGCGAATACAGCAACGCCTTCGAACTTCTCACAGTCTGCACGATGCTTTCATATGATGGGTATCTGATCAACATGGGTGGGGGAAGGTTTAGGAAGAGTGTAAAACAGCATTAAGCATTCTTGGAGTGCATTGAAACGGGTCCTGTCTTCGCGGTATGTCAGTCGGTCAGACAAGTTCACGGTTTGAAAAGCAACCGTTCTCAACTCCCTTGGTGACATACCGACGAAGCCACCCGTTAATGAAGGCTGAGAGTATGAAGGCGGAATGTCTATGAAGGGCCACAACGTAAATAGCGTCCCACACGAGAACAGTGGCTTTAGCAGCACCCGACGTAGCCCTTATCGAGCGGGTCTTAGGAAAAAATATCCGACACATTGTCTGAGCCCCTTGCCTTTTAAGGGGTGAGTTCGTGTCGGATATTTTCGGTCTGACTAAGGCCCGAGAGATTAGTAGCGGAGACGTGCTGATAAAGGCACTGTTCCTCGCGATGGGACGCTAATAAGCACTTCCCCTCTCCTACTTCCCTGCAGGGCCGATATAGGATTTCATTTCATCGTTGTTGAGGACGTAGCGTTCGTCCATGGTCTTCATTATGTCGACGATGCGGATATCGTCGTAGAGAGTGCTGGAAAGGTCCATGACCTTGTTGGAGCCGAAGCAAAGGACCATGGGCTTTAAGATGTCAAGGGGGTTAACGGCAAGTACCAGGGCTTTGTCGCCGTTTGAGAGCTCCACGCAGGTACCCTGTCCCAGTATGTTGATGGAGTCTACAAGTGCTTCCACTGCCCTGGGATGGAACACTCGGGGATTGGAAGTCAAGTACCTTAAGGCCTCGATCTCGCTGGCGGGCTCGCCTTCGAAGTTCATGGCAGTCATGGAATCGTAGGTTTCGGCTACGATGAGCACACGGGCTCCCACAACAACCTTTACTTTGCTGTCCTCGGTAGTGCCGTTCTTTAAATCTTCAAGAGCCTTGTTTGTCTGAAGGCATATTCTTTTTACATTGGGATTTGCAGAGAACACGTCTCCTATGAATTCATAGCCCTGTATCATTCCCCGGTCGTAAAGGACTGCCGCCTCTTCGTCGGTAGCACCCTTCAATACACTGTCGGGGACCATCAGCTTTCCGATATCATGCACAAGACTCGCAACGATACAGTCATTGGTATCATCCACCTGGACCTGCATCCGATGACACATGAGCGCTGAAAGAATGGCTACGTTAAGGGAATGTTTATATACAAAATCGTCTTTGCTTCTGAGATTCTGCGGGAAATTTATCTTATGATTCAGATGTCCGTAATGCTTGTTCACGGACGCGGCAATGGTATCAAGCTTCTTTGTACGCTTTGAGTTTATTATTTCCGAAAGCTCTGCTTCAAGAGCATATACCTGAATGGTCTGAAAACGCTCAAATTCAAGATCCTCCTCACTCATGGGAGGTGCCGGCTCCGCCGGTTCAAGGATAAAGATGCCGATAAGGCCGAAATTGCGGATACTGGTAATACTCGCATCCGTGAGTTTCGAATCCCGTTCATACAAAAGAACGCCTTTCTTGTTATAGATAGGCCTTGCGATCCTCATTCCTTTTTTCAGATCCTCAGTCTTAACAAACTTCATAATGCTACCCCACTGACATTATAGTTTTTTTCATTCTAATTATACTTATCGGATAAATAATTGTAAATCCTTATGTAAACAAAAACAAAATTCTTTAATCCGGCAAAAATTCCGCCATGCACACATTTGCAAGATCCAGCCCCTTCTCAGTAAGGAAAATCCGTTCTCCGTCCGCAAGCAGCCCCTCTTCCGACAGACGCAGAATCTGTTCCTTATAGACCTTCTCCATGGATACCCCAAATTCATCAAAAAACTCTTTTTTTGAAACTCCCTTTATAAGCCTTAACCCAAGGAACATAAATTCCGCCATTCTGTCCTTCATTTCAAGGGGCTCGATCTCTTCCGTAAAATCCCCCGACAGAAAACGTTTAAGATCACCGTGCATGCTGTAACGCACCTCGTCAATGAGGGAAGCGGCGGCTATTCCGAAGCCTATATAGGGCTTTCTCGTCCAGTAACCCACATTATGCCTGCACTCAAATCCGGGCTTTGAATAATTGGATATCTCGTATCTTTCATAGCCTTTCGTAAGAAGAAACCGTTTCGTATCATGGTACATCTCCCGGTCAAGATCCTCTCCCGGAAGTCCGTTTCCGTCTTTGTATCTCTCATAAAAAGGCGTCCCCTCTTCTATTATCAGGCTGTACGCGCTGATATGCTCCGGAGCCAGTTCGCAGACCTTCTCCAAAGTCCCCATATAGGAATCCCTGCTCTGCCCGGGAAGGGCACTCATTATATCGATATTGATGTTGGAAAATCCCACCGTTCTCGCAAGATCGTAGGATCTTAAAAACTCTTCATAGCTGTGAAGTCTGGAAAGTCGTTTCAACTCCTCATCCACGGTTGACTGAAGCCCGATGCTCAGCCTGTTTATTCCGGCACTTCGATATACGGAAAGTTTGCCCTTATGGGCGGAATTGGGATTCATTTCTATGGTTATCTCCGCATCCTCCGTAAAAAGAAAACGTCTCCGAAGATGCTCCATGACATCCGCGATATATCCCGCATCCACCAGGCTCGGCGTTCCTCCGCCGAAAAAAACGGAGTCGACGGGCAGACTGCCCGCGGACTCCGCTTTAATATCTATCTGTTTTTCAAGCATCGAAAAATAAGCCTTCTTTGTGTCATCATCCGTTACAAAGGACACAAAATCGCAGTAATCACATTTTCTTGCACAAAAAGGGATATGTACATAGATTTCCTGCGTCTTATTCTTCATCCAGTTTCAGTACGCTCATGAACGCCTTCTGAGGTATCTCTACATTACCGATCTGGCGCATGCGCTTCTTTCCTTCCTTTTGTTTTTCCAGAAGCTTCTTCTTACGGGAGATATCACCGCCGTAACACTTGGCAAGTACGTCCTTACGCATGGCCTTGACGGTCTCTCTTGCAATGACCTTGCCTCCCACCGCTGCCTGAATGGGGATCTCGAATAAGTGCCTCGGGATCTCGTCCTTAAGCTTCTCGCACATCTTCCTGCCCCGCTCGTAAGCGCTGTCCTTGAATACGATGAAGGAAAGGGCGTCCACTTCCTCGCGGTTGATGAGTATGTCAAGCTTGACCATATCGGAGCGCTCGTAGCCCTTAAGCTCGTAGTCAAAGGAAGCATATCCTCTGGAGCGGCTCTTAAGTGCGTCGAAGAAATCGTAGATTATCTCGTTTAAGGGAAGCTCGTATTTAAGGAGTGCACGGTTGGCCTCGATGTACTCCATGCTTACGTACCTTCCGCGTCTTTCCTGGCAAAGCTCCATTATGGAACCGACAAAATCCTTGGTAACCATGATCTCGGCACTTACCATCGGTTCCTCCATGAACTCGATCTCCGAAGGATCGGGAAGATTTGTGGGGTTGGTAAGTTCGATCATTTCGCCGTTTGTCTTATGGACCCTGTAAACAACGCTGGGTGCGGTGGTCACAAGATCGAGATTGTATTCTCTTTCAAGCCTCTCCTGAATGATCTCAAGGTGCAGAAGTCCAAGGAATCCGCATCTGAAACCGAATCCCAGAGCCACAGATGTCTCGGGCTCGTAGAAAAGGGAAGCATCGTTTAACTGAAGCTTTTCAAGGGCATCACGAAGATCCGGATACTTGGCTCCGTCCGCAGGATAAACTCCGCAGAATACCATGGGCTGAACCTTCTTGTAGCCGGGAAGGGGAGCCTCGCAGGGATTCTCAACACCCGTTACGGTATCGCCCACTCTGGTATCGCGAACGTTCTTGATGGAAGCGGTTATATAGCCGACCATGCCTGCCGAAAGCTCGTCACAGGGGAAGAACTGTCCCGCTCCGAAATAGCCCACCTCCACAACTTCAAAGGTAGCTCCGGTAGCCATGAACTTAATGGGCATGCCCTTTTTAACGGTTCCGTTCTTTATTCTTACAAAAACAATAACACCCTTATAGGAATCATAGAGCGAATCAAAGATGAGGGCCTGAAGAGGCGCTGCGGGATCTCCCTTGGGAGCCGGCACTTTGTTTACAATGGCTTCAAGCACCTGATGCACGTTTTCTCCGGTCTTTGCCGAGATCCTGGGCGCATCCTGAGCCTCGATACCGATAACGTCCTCGATCTCGTTTACTACCCTTTCCGGATCGGCGCTGGGAAGGTCGATCTTGTTGATAACGGGAAATACGTCAAGATCATGATCCAGTGCCAGATACACGTTTGCAAGGGTCTGGGCTTCGATACCCTGAGCAGCATCAACAACAAGGATCGCACCGTCACATGCGGCAAGGGATCTGCTGACCTCGTAGTTAAAGTCAACATGACCGGGAGTGTCTATAAGGTTAAAGATATACTCCTCCCCGTCATCGGCCTTGTAAACGGTCCTGACTGCCTGGGACTTTATGGTAATGCCACGCTCTCTCTCAAGATCCATGTTATCCAGGATCTGCTCCTGCATCTCGCGGCTGGTAAGAAGGCCCGTCATCTCGATGATGCGGTCCGCGAGAGTGGATTTACCATGGTCGATATGTGCTATTATACAGAAATTTCTTATATGGTCCTGATTCAAATATCCGCCCTGCTTTCTTTTATTTCAAAGTCAGTATATCAGTAAAAACAACAAAAAGTAAAATAGAAAAAATAAAACGGATCGCATGACGGTACGATCCGCTTTAATCTGTTTTGTTTATTGGTTTAACTTACGATTATGCAAGCTTGTTAACAGCTGTAGCCATGCGGGAAACTTTTCTCGATACGGTGTTCTTATGATAAACACCCTTAGCTTCTGCCTTTGCCATTGTGGAAACAGCTTCGTTATACGCTGTCTGGGCAGCTGCCTTATCGTTCGCATCTATAGCTGCATAAACCTTCTTTATAGCTGTCTTAACGCCGGACTTGATTGCCTTGTTACGGTCAGCCTTTGTACGGTTTACAAGAATACGCTTCTTTGCAGATTTGATGTTAGCCAAGACTATACACCTCCATGATAAATGATCAAAATTACGGGTTAAGCGCTGAGCAAGCCGGACACGGACGTCTGCTCACGCACTAAGATATAGTAAGCGAAAAAGAACGCCATGTCAACACCGAATTACAGAAAATCGGGGATTTTTTCCAAAAACCTTTATAACCACTCCTGTACAAAGCTCAATACCCGTTCCTTTGAAAGGGGTTTGGAGAAATAATAGCCCTGGATATACTCAACTCCCAGCTTCTTAAAGGCCAGATACTGCTCCTCCGTCTCGATACCCTCGACAACGATCTTAAGGCCCAGGGCATGGGCCATTTCCACGGTATATTCCGTAGCGGTCTTGGCCTTTAAGGATTCCATATAGGAAAGAGCCAGGGTCCTGTCGATCTTGATGATGTGAAGGGGCATCTGAATGATATAGATAAGGTTCGAATAACCCGTTCCGTAATCGTCAAGGGAGAAGGTGTTTCCGTAAGCAAGGAGACTGTTCATGTTCTCCTTAAGAGTTGTCTTTGAGTTGACCGCCGCCGTCTCCGTGATCTCAAGGTTGATCCTGTGAGGCGGAACGTTGTATTCGCTCATGATCTCCATATAGGTCTTTGCAAGGTCATCCTGCATACACTGAACCACCGACAGATTGACCTCCACATATTCGATACCGTATTTTTCTATTTTGTTCTGCTGGATAAAGCGGCAGACACTCTTAAAGATCTGCTCACCCAGTTCAAGGATCTTTCCGTTCTTCTCCGCAAACTCGATGAACTCCGCCGGCATTATGAGGTTTCCGTTCTCATCCCTTATTCTGACAAGAGCTTCAAGTGCCGAGAATCTTCCGGCCTTTATATCGTAAATGGGCTGATAAAACATCTCAACGCCGTCGTTTGAAAGAGCCCATTCAAGTGCATGCTGAACCTCTATGGAGCGCTTTCTTGCTTCGAGTTCATCATCATCTATGAGAAGGGACGGCAGGTTCTTTTTATGAGCGTCTGACAAGAAATAATGAAGAACTTCTTCAACTTCCCTGGTCTCCCCAAAGTAAGAAGCATCATAGAAATAAACGACGTTCACATCACTTGCGATCCTTGATTCGTTCACTTCCCAGGACTGTGCGAACCGCTTCACCATCTTATCCACCATTTCGTCCACGTTGTCGGGCAGCATGTCATCTTTGGTGATAAGGGCGAACATATCATCCTCCAGCGCAAAAACAAAAACTCCCGGAAGGGTCTTTATATAGTCGACTATGATCTCCGTAAACCTTCTTGAAGCGGTATTTCCGAAGATCTCTCTGATAGTGGTCACATTGGCGATGCGAAAAGCGATCATCGCTCTGTGCTTCTTAAACCTCAGCACATCGTCCAGCATGTGTCCGAAAGCTCTGCGGTTGAATATGTTATAGGAAAACTCCAGATTGTAATCGGGGTTCTCGATCTTGCTGTACATGTAAACGCATCCCACTGACATTGCGAATGACACCACAAGAAGCCGATTGTTCAGTCCCTGTATGACTGCTGCCAGGATCCAGCACGCAAGCCAGCCGTACACTGCCCTTCTCTTTCGGTACGGAATATCCGCTTTATGAGTAAAGAGCACCGCAAATGAACTTGTTATGTAAACAAAGCAGAACAGATAAGTTACCAGCACGGGGACACCGGTGGTATACAGACTTTCGGTCTCAAGATCAACATACACATCCACAGGAAAAACAAGCAGTATCGCCATTTCGATCCCCAGCGGGAATCCCGATGCGATATTTAAGATGCGCGGAAAGCAGTGATTCACATCCGCGCTTATGAAATGGGAAGCGATGAAAGCAACGGTCACTATGGAAAGGAGGTACATCTTACAGGCGATCTGGGTAAGAACCGGTCCGATCCTGTCAGTATAGTTAATGGCAACTATGGAAAGAACATCAAAAACCGTACTTGCCATCACAGCATACAAAAGCCTCACAAAATAGGTCTCGGCACGAAAAACAAGTCTCTTTTCCCGAAGGCAGAGATACATCGTGACGCTTATTATTATGAAAGCCGCTATTTGAAAATCAATATTCCAAACCATCGATCCACCCCTTTATACACACTCCGAAGCTTTGTTTTTAAGCTTCAGTCGGTCTGTGAAAATCCATGAACGGTCCTTAATTCTTCCTTGGCCCTGCAGACTTCTCCGTAAAATTCCGAGGAGGACATGAGCGCGCAGCCGCCGCCCCTTATGATGACCTGCTCCGCAGAATCACTGGTCACCACAGTTACATTATACCTCTTTCCGTTCACATGTGCATATCTTTCTATATAATGATCCGCAGTTTCTGCGGTTTTTGTATAAACAACGGTGATATTGTGATACTTTATCTCCTCCGTCTGATGCCCTCTGACCCTGTATGCATCAAAAACAAGAAGGGTTTTATACCCTGTCATTCCCTGATAATCGGAAACGATGTCCATAAGCCTTCCCGCCGCCGCATTAAGATCCTTCATTGCAAGTTCCTTTAATTCCGGCCATGCATGAACCACATTGTATCCGTCTATAACAAGAAAACGTTCCTTTATCTCAGTTCCCTTGTATACGGGAGCCTTGTTCTCCGTTTTAACATTCTGCCGCTGCCTTTCCATCAAAGCCGCGGACTTTCCTTTATGCGCCACCTGCACCTTCTTCTCGTTTGCATGGGAAGTTCTGTGAAGTATGGCATCTATTTCCTCGGTGGTGGCAAACCACTCGGTTTCTTTTTCCGTTCCGTGATTTAAGACTGCGGGTTCTTCTTCCTCGCTCTCGCCTCCGTATATCGTATAAGGAAGATGCATGTAATTCTGAACCTCGAACCAGGGCACCACGGTTCCTGCGCCGTGAGAACAGAATACCGAATCTGCGGTGTTTCTTACATCGCTCTGTGCATCATAGCCTATGGCCTCTATTACCTCCTCCTCGTTATGGCAGGGGGCGTAGCCGGACACGGCAAGGCTTATATGACCGGTTCCGCGGGTATATGCCAGCACATCCTTGGCATAACCGTTTAGCGTCGATACGGGGCCCGTTCCGCAAAGGACCGAAGTTCCGTCGGCACTCTCCGTTACCGAAGCCGTGCAGCTCATCCTGTCAAGATCCGTCATGGCACGTCCCACCATGTTATCCGGGATCTCCAGGGTAAAATCATAATATGGCTCAAGAAGCCTCGAGGAGGCCTGCATAAGTCCCTGTCGCACCGCTCTGTAGGTGGCCTGTCTGAAGTCGCCGCCCTCGGTGTGTTTTAAATGGGCACGGCCCGCCACAAGGGTTATCTTCATATCCGTGATGGGGCTTCCCGTGAGAACTCCCCTGTGTTCTTTTTCCTTTAAATGGGTAAGAACAAGCCTCTGCCAGTTAAGGGAAAGGTCATCGACGCTTACCGTGCTTTCAAACAAAAGGCCGCTGCCCTGCTCTAAGGGTTCCAGTTTTAAATGAACCTCCGCATAATGCCTTAGGGGCTCGAAATGCCCGACACCCTCAACGGTATCAAGGATCGTCTCCCTGTAGGAGATCTTCCCCTTTCCGAAGGATACGTCGATACCGAAACGCTGCTTTATCTTATCCGTTAAGATCTCCGTCTGAACCTCTCCCATGAGGCGGACATGGATCTCTTTAAGCCTTTCTTCATATTCCACGTGAAGGCCCGGTTCTTCTTCCTCAAGTTCACGCATGATCTTAAGCATGGTGGTGACATCCGTTGTGGCAGGATATTTGAGGGAATAAACAAGAACGGGTTCAAGGCTTGGTGTCAGCCTTGCGGTACCTTTGCCGTAAACCTTGCCCGGAACCGAAGCCGTAAGCCCCGTTACCGCCACAATATCACCTGCGAAAGCTTCCTTGACCACTTCATACTTCTCGCCGGAATATAACCTGATCTCGTTGACCTTTTCTTCTTCCAGAATGTCCTTGACCTTAAGAGAACCGCCGGTAAGCTTTAAATGTGTAAGCCTTACGCCCTGGGGATCCCTTGTGATCTTATAAGTCATTGCGCCGAATTCGTCGGGATAGGTCGAACCCTTCGTGTATTCGGACATGACCTTAAGAAACTCTGACACACCCTCAAGCTTAAGTGCCGAACCGAACATGCAGGGAAAGATCTTTCTTTCCTTTATAAGATCGGCGATGTTGCTATTTTCTATGTAACCCTTCTCGAAATACGAATCCATCAGAGCCTCGGAAGCGGTGGCCACATCCTCGTAGAAGCCCTCGGAATCCCTGACGGTAAAATCCATGACATTTGGCGAAAGCTCACTCTTTATCTTATTAAGGATCTCCTCCTTATCCGTTCCCGGAAGATCCGTTTTGTTCACAAAAACAAAGGTCGGTATCCTGTGCCTTGAAAGAAGCCTCCACAAGGTCTTCGTATGTCCCCTTACACCGTCGGTGGCGCTTATCAGAAGAATGGCATAATCAAGCACGGAAAGCGCCCTCTCCATCTCCGCCGAAAAATCCACGTGACCGGGCGTATCCACCAGGATGAACTCCCTGTCCTCATAAACAAGACGGGCGGACTTTGTATAAATGGTGATGCCGCGGGCTTTCTCGGCCGAATCGGTATCCAGAAAAGCGTCCTTGTTGTCCACCCTTCCCGCGGCCTTTATGGCACCGCTTAAATACAGCAGTCCCTCGGATAAAGTTGTCTTTCCTGCGTCGACATGGGCCAGGATCCCGAAAACTCTCTTTTCCATAGCATTAATTATAACAGAAAATGGCATTTATGGCACTTTCGTGTTACTATCTTACTATATTGTTCTTAATGGAGAAGCATATGTTACGTGATGTGAACATGGATGAGATCTCGGACGGAAAGCTTTATACCGCCGAAGATGTTGTAAGAATAACAAGTGACGGATGCAGGGGCTGCTCGGAATGCTGCCGCATCGTGGGTGACACCATCGTTCTCGACCCCCTTGATATATTCAACCTGTCGAAAGCCCTTAACAAAAGCTTTGCCGAAATGATGGAAAAAGAAATCGAGCTTCGGATGGTTGATTCCTGTATCCTGCCAAACATAATGATGCAGGAAGAAACCGATGCCTGCGGCATGCTTGACGAAAACGGACGCTGCACCATACACAAGTCCCGCCCCGGCTTTTGCAGACTTTTTCCTCTCGGAAGGATCTACGATGACGAAGGAGATTTCAAATACTTCATCCAGGTGCACGAATGCCCCTATCCCGAGAAGGGCGAGGTAAAGATTGCCGACTGGCTGGGAGTTTCCGATGTGGCCCGTTATGAGAAGTATGTAAAGGACTGGCATTCCCTTTGCCGCAACATAAATGCATATGCCGAAGAGTGCAAGGATCCTTTGCA
>JAEEIN010000011.1 GCA_016281385.1 Lachnospiraceae bacterium
ACCAAACGGAGAAGGAGGGATTTGAACCCTCGCGCCGCTATTAACGACCTGCACCCTTTCCAGGGGTGTCTCTTCAACCTCTTGAGTACTTCTCCAAAAGCTTGAATATTAAACCATATTCAATTGCAATACCGCGCGGAGAGGATGGGATTCGAACCCATGCGCCCTTGCGGACAAACGGTTTTCAAGACCGCCTCGTTATGACCACTTCGATACCTCTCCGTAGTCGCGCTTCAATCAGCGCAAAAAGAATATTATCAAATCTGATTTTTAATGTCAACAAAAATTTTAAATATTTGAAAGAAAATTTTTTGCGATCTCCAGGTCCTCCGGAGTGGTGATCTTTATGTTCTTATAATCACCCATTGTGAGGTGTACCTTTTTGTCCGAATACCTTTCGACAACCATGCCGTCGTCCGTGACCGAAACCTCGCCGCAGGACTTCATCTTAAGAAACGCGTTGTATATAACTTCATATTTAAATGCCTGGGGAGTCTGCACCGACCACACGCATTTTCTGTCGGGTGTATCGGAAACGTTGCCCTCCTCATCCGCGATCTTCACCGTGTCTTTTGAGGGCACTCCCACAACCGTTGCTTCATATTTAATGACATCTTCCCTTGCACGTTCCAGAATCTCTTCCGTTAAACAAGGGCGCGCACCGTCATGTATATATACATAGGTAGCTTCATCGGGCTTAACTGCCTTCAGACCTTCAAATACCGAATCCGACCTTTCCTTTCCCCCGGGAACAACAACACTTACCTTATTAATATCAAACTTTTCAGCGATCTCTTCCTTACAATAAGAAACATCCTCCGCTCTGGTGACGATGATGATCTCATCCATGAAGCTGTCCTGAAAAGCTTTTAAGGAATAATAAAGGACCGGACGGTCCTTTAAGGGAAGAAACTGTTTAGGGATATCGGTACCCATTCTGCTGCCTGTTCCGGCAGCCATTACGATGGCAACATGTTTCATTATCTCTCTCCGAGTTTTAAAGTCGGAACGGCATTAAGATCGTATCCGCTCCTGTTTCCTTTAACATATTCGTAGTAACCTGCAGCACCGATCATCGCCGCATTGTCCGTACAAAGAATGGGCGACGGTCTGTAGAACTCCACTCCCGCTTCTGCACAGGCCTTCTCCATTGCTGCGCGTAAAGCCGAATTGGAAGCCACTCCACCCGCAAGGGCAAACTTCTTCATGCCGGATTCACGTATAGCCTTCATGGAATGATCCACTAAAACATCCACCACTGCCTTCTGGAAAGATGCTGCCACATCCTCCTGCACATAGCTTTCGCCCTTCATCTCAAGGGAATTCAAGTAATTGAGCACCGCAGACTTAAGCCCCGAAAAGCTGAAATCATACACCGAATCATTGACCTTGGCCCTGGGAAAAACAATGGCCTCGGGATTGCCAAGCTTTGAAACCTTGTCGATCTTGGGCCCGCCGGGGTAGCCCAGTCCGATTGCACGGGCAACCTTGTCAAAAGCCTCGCCCGCTGCGTCGTCCCTTGTTTTTCCCAAGATCTCGTACTCGCCGTAGTCAACCACCTTTACGAGATGGGAATGACCGCCGGAAACCACCAAGCAGATGAAGGGAGGCTCCAGTTCCTTGTTCTCTATATAGTTGGCACTGATGTGACCCTCGATATGATGAACGCCGATGAGGGGGATCTTTGTGGCAAAAGAAATAGCCTTTGCCGCAGAAACTCCCACAAGAAGAGCCCCGACCAAACCGGGACCGTAAGTGACAGCTATTGCGTTTATGTCGTTAAGAGTTACATTTGCAGTCTTTAATGCTTCCTCAATAACGGGGTTGATGTTCTCGATATGCTTTCTTGAAGCGATCTCGGGAACCACACCTCCGTAGATCGTGTGCAGATCTATCTGGGAAGAGATGATGTTTGACAAAACCTCTCTTCCGTTCTTTACCACCGAAGCCGCGGTTTCATCGCAGGAGCTTTCGATGGCAAGTATCAAAACGTCTTCCATTTTTATTCTTCTTTCTTAACTTCTTTCCAGCCGTAGATCCTCCAGTGGCTCCGGTCATCCTTTCTTAAGATGAAAACTTCCTGAAGGGGTTTGTAATTCTTTCCGCTCTTGATGGTGTATACGCACCAGAGCCTTGCCCACTGATGGCCGTCCTGAGTGAAATACTCAACATCGGTACTGGCCGAAGGGGAATAGCTGGAGATGGTGTATCCGTTTGTATTGTAATAGGTAATATCCGATTTAAGGTCGAATATGTATACGTTGTAGCTGTTTGCGGCTACAAGCTCGTCGTCATAGAGTCCCAGCATCTGTGTCGCCAGGGCCTCTATTTCTTCATCCGTCAGTTTCTCGTTGTAGTAACACTTGGTTATCTCGCTGAAGTATTTGACCACTTCTTTGGGAGTCTGAGGATAATCGGTATCAAGATTTCTTTGAAGGACCTGCGTGACCGCGTTCTGTGATGCCGCTGCTTCATCCTCCTCCTCTCCTCTCGAAATGTTGGAAAGATGATAAAAATACATAATGATCAGCGCAGCAAGAACAAGGATCACGATAACGCCCTTGTAACTTCCCAGTTTCTTCATATGCGTCCTTATCTTTTATTCTTCCGAAAACATCAGGTCCACGGTCTGGCCATCCTTGCTGATGACCGTGTTCTCAAAGATGTTTCTTACTTCCTTTTTATAATTTTCCGGATATGCCATGGAAGGTGAATAGTGGGTAAGCCACAGTTCCTTGACCTTCGCATCCTTGGCCATGGAAGCCGCCTCGTACATGGTCATGTGCTTCTTGTCCCTGGCCTGGTCAAATTTCTCCGGATCTCCGTACATGCCCTCGCAGATGAAAAGATCCGCGTCTTTGGCATTGTCAACGATGATATTGGTGGGTCTGGAATCGGTGCAGTAAGTTACCTTAAGGCCCTTTCTTTCGGGACCAAGCACCATATCCGGCGTGTAAGTCTTTCCCTCAAACTCAACGGTATTGCCCTTTTGAAGGGGATTCCACAGCTTAAGGGGTATATCCTGAGCCTTTGCTCTCTCGGCATCGAACTTGGGCATTCTGTTAACGACAATGTTATAGCCGTAACAGGGAACGCTGTGGTAAGCCTTGAAGGCCTCGATGCGGTATTCTCCGAGATCAAAGGTCTGAAAATCTTCCTGTATCTCAATGAGTGACAGTTCAAAGGGTAATCCCGGTGTGATCATCCTTAATGCGCTGACCACCTTGATAAGACCCTTTGGTCCTATCATGACGACCGGTTCCGTCCTGTCGGAATTTCCGATGGTAAGAAGAAGCCCCGGGAGCCCGCTTATATGATCGGCGTGATAATGGGTGAAGCAGATGACATCGATGGGTTTGGGGCTCCAGCCCTTTTCCTTCATAGCCACCTGCGTTCCCTCGCCGCAGTCTATCAATATATTGCTGCCGTTGTATCTGACCATCAGAGAAGTCAGCCATCTGTAAGGCAGGGGCATCATTCCGCCCGTGCCAAGAAGGGAAACCTCAAGCATCCCCGACCTCCGTTTTATAGCCCCGCAGCCACATGACATAAGCATCCTCTACGGGCTTTTCATAAAATCTCTTTCTTATGCCTGCGCTTTCAAAGCCAAGCTTTTCATACATTTTCACAGCGGGAGCGTTACCGACCCTGACTTCCAGGGTAAAGTCCGTAATGCCCTTTCTTCTTCCTGCATCAAGAATGGTCTCCAGAAGCAAAGAACCAAGCCCCTTTCCTCTGTATTCGGAAGAAACCGCGATATTGTTTATATATCCCTCGCCGACCTGGTCGGTGTATCCGCCGCAGCCCACGACATGCGAATCCACAAGAACAACAAAATACTCCGAACCCGAATCCTTTATGAGGTTCTTGAAATCCTCTTTCTTCCAGGGCATGGAAAAGCACTGCTCCTCGATCCTGCAGACTTCGTCAAGCTCCTCCTCCGAAAGGGGCTTAACCTTAATCTCCATTTTCGGTGTTCCTTTCGTTTCTTTCCCTCTCCGCCTGGGAAAGCCTTAAATACTCCGGAACATGCTCCGAAGCCTTCACTGCCCTGCCTTCCGACAAAGCCTTCATTCCAAGGGCTGCAACGCTTGATGCGTCCTGCCTGTTCTTTCCGCAGGGAGCGAATATATAGTCAACCTTTGTAAGGTCAATTATCTTATCTTTATATACGGGAACTCCGTCCCCCAGAAAAACAACACTTCTTCCCATTTCGTTGAGCTTACCGATAACGTCCTCGACGGGAAGTGCCGAAGCTTCAAGGATCGTTTCCATATGATAAGAAGAACCCTCGCCCGTAAACTCATAGATCCCCGTGTAAACCTGTTCCCGGCGGGCATCCATCAAAGGACAGATCACCCTGTCGGTTCCGAACATGTTGTAAGCCAATGCGTCCGTTGTCATCACTTCAGCAATGGGGATATCAAGGGCAAGCCCCAGTCCCTTGGCGGTGGCGGAACCTATGCGAAGTCCGGTAAAAGAACCCGGGCCCTTTGTTATGGCTATGGCATCCACAGTCTTAAGATCAAGCTCCGTCATCTTTGAGAGTTCCTCAAGCATGGGGAGGAGTGTCTGTGAATGTGTCTTTTTGTAATTAACCGAATACTGTGCGATCGTAATGTCGTCTTCCACGATCGCAACGCTCGCCGTCATTCCCGACGAATCAATCGCTATAACTTTCATTCAAAGTCAACCGTTTCTATCTTTCTGTAATCGAAGCCCTTTGAAAGGTCCTTCGTTATTGCTATTCTTGTGTGCTTTTTGGGAATGATCTCCTTAATGAGATCCGCCCACTCTATGAAGGTCACGCCGTCTCCGTAGAAATACTCCTCGTATCCCAGTTCATCCATTTCGGAAACATCCCCGATCCTGTATACATCAAAATGATAAAAGGGCAGACGTCCTCCGTCATAGATCTGCATGATCGTAAAGGTGGGGCTTGTGACTTCCTCATCTATTCCGAGACCCTTCGCGACACCCTTTGTAAAGACTGTCTTTCCAACTCCCAAGTCGCCTATCAGAGTGTATATACTGCCGGGTTCGGCCTTCTTTCCAAGTTCTTCGCCGATCTTAAAAGTTTCCTCGGCGCTGTGTGATTCCATTATCATAGGCATATTACTCCATAATCCATTAAATTTTACAATGAAGTGAAAATTTGTGCAAGCAAAAACTCCCGAGCCTTGGCTCGGGAGCTTCTCTTTAAAGATCAATGTTTTCCTTTAAGAATAGGTGAAAGGGGCTTGTAGATCAGCATTGTAATGGCTACTGAGATAAGACCCTTAACGATGGTGAAAGGAAGGTTAAATACAAACAGGCACTGAAGGATCGACTTCATGCTCGGAAGTATTGCCTGATACATGGAAAGAACAACCTCTTCGGGCATGAAATTGTAGTAGAAAGGATATACTACAAAGTAGTTTGAAGGAAGGCTGATGGCTCCCATAACAAGTGCGCCCGCAAGACCGCCGATAAGTGCGGAGGTCTTTGACTTCTTATGCTTGTAGATAAGGCCTGCGGTAAAAGCAAAGGCTGCGCCGAGGATGAAGTTTGAAAGTTCTCCCACGGTAGCACTCTGAGATACAGCGCAGTGAATGAGGTTCTTGATGAATTCGATGACGATTCCCGCTACCGGTCCGTAAGCGAATGCTCCGATAAGTGCCGGAAGGTCTGAAAAGTCAAACTTGATGAATGAAGGCATGAGAGGGATCGGTACCTCAAAGTACTGAAGCACGAACGCAACTGCGGAAAGCATTGCGACTCCTGCCATGTAGCGGGTGCTTACACCCTTCTTTGCCGGGGCAGCGTTTACTGCCTCGAAGTTTCCTGTGTTCTGAACATTTGTGTCCATTTTTGTTTCTCCTTTGAATGTATTATTTGTAAATGAAGAAATTCAGGAGATACATGCAAAAAGCCCCGGATACATAAATATCCGGGGCGCAGTACACTTATCAAACACGCAAAATGCGTGCCGATCATCTTCTCCCATCCAGACTTTACTGTCGGTTCCGGAATCACACCGGATCAGTCCATTTTTTAGCTGCCGCGTAGCGGCAAAACGGAGTCACGGACTTCCAATTTCTTGGTCACCGTCGGTCGGGAATTTCACCCTGCCCCGAAGAATTTCTGTTCAATTACATTTGCTATTGTATAGATGTGTTAATTTTCTGTCAAGACCTTTAACATCAAATATCCTTCATTGTAAGGGAGATCCTGCCCTTCTTAACATCAACGTCGAGGACCTTTACATCTACCACATCGCCGACACTTACAGCCTCAAGAGGATGCTTGATGTATCTGTTTGTGATACGGGAAATGTGTACAAGTCCGTCCTGATGAACTCCGATATCCACAAAGCATCCGAAGTCGATAACGTTTCTTACGGTTCCCTTAAGCACCATTCCGGGCTTTAAGTCCTTCATGTCAAGGACATCGCTTCTTAAGATGGGCGCAGGCATGTCCTGTCTGGGGTCACGGGCGGGCTTTTCAAGTTCCTTCACGATATCCTCAAGGGTAAGTTCGCCTATGCCAAGTTCCTCAGCAAGTTTCTTCTTATCCTTTATCTTCTTCTCAAGGCCGCCCGAAACGGTCACTTCAGCCTTATCATTCTTTGCGGGAGCAGGTTCTGCCGTAAGCTCCGTCTGTCCGAGAGCCGCAAGAAGTGCCTTACCCATTGCGGTATTTGTATTCGTTACAAGGGGCTTCTTCTGCTTAGGCTTCTCCTGCTTGGGAGCGGGAGCTTTCTTTTTGCTTTCTTTTTCCCTGGCAGCCTTCTCCTGGAATGCCTTTACATCCTCCATGGTAATACCGAGCTTGTCCATGAGCTTTAATGCAGCCTCATAGGATTCGGGGTGAACGCTGGTGGCATCAAGGGGATTGTCGCCGTTTAAGATGCGCATGAAGCCCGCGCACTGCTCGTAAGCCTTGGGTCCCAGCTTCGGAACCTTTAAAAGCTGCGCTCTGTTTCTGAAGCTTCCGTTGGCTTCCCTGTATTCAACGATATTCTTTGCGATGACCTTTGTTATTCCGGAGATGTACTCAAGAAGTGCCGCAGATGCGGTATTTAAGTCAACACCTACGTGGTTTACACAGTCTTCAACAACTCCCGAAAGGGCATTTGAAAGTTTCTTCTGATCCATATCGTGCTGGTACTGGCCGACACCGATGGACTTGGGATCGATCTTTACAAGCTCCGCCAAAGGGTCCTGAAGACGCCTTGCCATGGAGGTTGCGCTTCTTTGACCCACGTCAAAGTTGGGGAACTCCTCCGTTGCCTGCTTGCTTGCGGAATATACGCTGGCTCCGGCTTCGTTAACGATCACGTACTGAACCGGTGTGTCGCATTCCTTGATTATTTCAACAACAACCTGCTCGGATTCTCTGGAAGCGGTTCCGTTTCCAAGGGAAATAAGGCTGATGCCGTACTTCTTTATGAGATTTTTAACTACGCGCTTTGTTTCATCTACCTTGAACTGAGGCGCGGTGGGATAAACAACGGTGGTATCGAGCACCTTTCCCGTCGCATCCACTACGGCCAGCTTACATCCGGTTCTGAAAGCGGGGTCCCATCCAAGAACAACACGTCCCGCAATGGGAGGTGCCATAAGAAGCTGTTCAAGGTTCTTTCCGAATACCTGGATAGCTCCGTCTTCAGCTTTCTCGGTAAGTTCGTTTCTGATCTCCCTTTCGATGGCGGGAGCAATGAGTCTGTCGTAAGCATCCGCAGTAACTTCCTGCAAAACAGGAGTTGTGAATTCGTTGTCCTTCGTGATGACCTGCTTGTTAAGGAACATGAGGATCCTGTCAACGGGAGCGTTTACCTTAACGACAAGGAACTTCTCCGCCTCACCACGGTTGATGGCAAGAGTTCTGTGGCCTGCCACCTTCTTGATGGGCTCCTCATAGTTATAGTACATTTCATATACGGACTCGGCTTTCTCGTCCTTGGCAACGCTTGAAAGGATACCCTCTTCCTCCGTTGCCTTTCTGATGTAGCTTCTGTATTCGGCATTGTCGGATACGGACTCTGCGATTATGTCCTTTGCTCCCTGAAGAGCTTCCTCTGCCGTAGCAACTTCTTTTTCCTCGTTTATGTACTTGGCTGCTTCCTCGATAACGGGAGCAGTTGCGCTCATTTCAAGAATGAAGTTTGCAAGAGGCTCAAGACCCTTCTCCTTGGCAACCGAAGCCCTTGTTTTTCTCTTGGGACGGTAAGGTCTGTAAAGGTCGTCAACCCTTACCTGTGTCTCGGCAGCTTCGATCCGGGCTCTCAGTTCGTCTGTAAGAAGTCCCTGTTCCTCTATGCTTGCAAGCACTGTTGCTTTCTTTTCTTCAAGATTCCTTAAATAGGTAAGGCGCTCTGCGAGATTTCTGATGACTTCGTCGTTCAGTCCTCCGTGCTGCTCCTTACGGTATCTTGCGATGAAGGGAATCGTATTGCCCTCGTCGATAAGATTGACAACAGCTTCAACCTGATCCCTTCCGATGTTAAGTTCTTCCTTTAACTTTCCGATAATATCCATGAAAGATAATCCTCCTATAGGTGCTTTTCGCAACCTTTCCCATTATAGTAGATTTGGTCCTTTGCCGCAAGACGGACAGGGTCTTAAAGTGGGACGGAATGGGTTACATAAAGTTGAACAAATCCCCGATTTATGGTAAAATGAAGTATTAAAATCTATCGGAGTGATCATGAATCCACAGGAATATATATACAGACAACATAAAATGAGCAGACTGGCACTTTCATTCGGTATCGCCTCGGTGATATTCAATTTCATGCTCATGCCCTACATCGCTATACCCCTGGGCTGCTTCGCGATCCTTTTCGCGGCACTTTCAAGGGGTAATTCCCTTTCTTTTTCCAAAGAGGGATGGATCGCACTGATCGCAGGACTTGCGGGTGTCATCATCGCCTGCTCCATGTTTGTAAAAGTCTATACTGCGCTTACAACCAACGAACAATACAGAAACGACATACTCAAGTACGCGGAAACGCTGTACGGAGATCAGTATGAAGAACTCTATGGCGAAAGCCTCTCTGACATTATGGAAAGGCTGTTCCCGGAAAGGAGCAACTGATGGCTTTGGGACCTATCGGACCTATCTCCAACCTTATAAACAGCGACTTAAACATCAATACCGCCGCAAACCATAATGCAACGGGTGCCATTGCGCCTTCGGGCGAGCCCATTGAGAAGCCCCGCGTGATAGAGAATGCTTCCGAAACCGAGAAAAAGCACCCGGGCCGCAAGTCCTCACCTCAGGACTGTGAGACCTGCAAACACAGAAAGTACATCGATGGCTCCAACGAAGCTGATGTTTCCTTTAAAGCAGCCGCTCATATCTCTCCGGAAAGTTCAGGTTCGAGAGTAATGGCCCACGAACGTGAACATGTGGCAAATGCCTATCAGAAGGCTTCCCAGAACAACGGCAAGGTAATAAGCGCGGTTGTGGCACTTCATACCGCGGTATGTCCCGAATGCGGACGCACCTATGTTGAAGGCGGTACCACCACAACAAAGATCCGTTACATGAAGGACGATAACGGCTACGCAAAGGCGATCAACAACGCCAACGATGCAAAATACAACGGTACAAACGTAGATTTCAGGGGGTAATGTGGAATCTCTCCACAAGGGTGATCAATGAACGAAGAAAAACAGAAATTTAAGATAAAAGAACTCAGGGCATTCGCAAGAGGGCAGCTCATCGGAAAGTACGGAGTTTCCATTCTTGCGATCCTTGTTGTTGCGAGCATATATTATACGGCTGCTCTCATCGAAGCTTCGGTGGTGGGCGACAGCACTCCGGGATATGTGACCGGATTGGTCATCGACGTGGTGATCCAGTTATTGTTCGGTATTTTCGCCTACGGTCGAAGCGTCTACTTTTTAAAGATAGCCAGAGGCGACAAGAGCCTTTCGGCCGCAGATCTCTTCTCGGGGCTAAAGGGCGTTACGGATAAAGCGATCCTTATTCAGGCAGTGTTTACCGCGTTTGCATTCCTTGGGATCATCCCTTCGGTGCTCCTTCATTTCAGGCTGATCATCGTGCCGGATGAATACTTCTACTACTTCTCCTACGGAGTGCTCCTTTTACAGGCGCTTTTGTCATTCCTTGCAAGCCTTTACTTCGGTCTTTCCTTCTATCTCCTTTCGGATGACAAGGAAGCGGACGTTCGTGATATCCTAAAAAAGTCAATGGAGCTTATGAAAGGAAAAAAAGGCAGATTGCTTGCAATCTACCTTTCCTCAATTCCGTTAGCCATATTAAGTTTATGTGCCTGCGGTATCGGAACCCTGTGGTTCGGAGTCTTCTTTGAAACACTCATCGCAGACTTCTATCTCGATACCATCGGCGAGCATCCTTACGATCCCACGGCTGTGAAGGTTCAGCCTACTCAGAATCCTTCGGACGGTTCATCCACTTTAGATATTCATTTATAAAATGATCGATATCGCCGTCAAGCACGGCACCTGCGTTGGCATTTTCCGCAGCGGTCCTTGTATCCTTTATCATTGTGTAAGGCTGAAGGACATAGGAGCGGATCTGCGAACCGAAAGCATTATCGAGTACCTCACCGCGAATGTCGGAAAGCTTTTCGGCATTCGCTTCTTTTTTGAGGATAAACAACTTGGCCTTCAACATCTGCATGGCCTTGTCTTTGTTCTGATACTGGCTTCGCTCATTCTGACACTGAACCACGATTCCCGTGGGAAGGTGGGTGATACGGATGGCGGAGGATGTCTTGTTGACCTTCTGACCGCCGGCACCGCTGGAGCGGAACACATCTATTCTCATATCCTCTTCGGGGATATCGATATCAAGATCTTCCTCAATATCGGGCATTACATCCACGGAAGAAAAAGAGGTCTGGCGCTTACCCTGTGCGTTGAAGGGGGATATACGTACAAGTCTGTGTACACCCTTTTCGGACTTAAGATAGCCGTAAGCGTTAAGACCGTTTACCTGGAAGGTTACGGACTTGATACCCGCTTCATCGCCTTCAAGGAAGTCAAGTTCTTCAATGGTGAAGCCCTTTCTTTCGGCCCACCTTGAATACATACGGTAAAGCATGGAGGTCCAGTCGCAGGCTTCGGTTCCGCCTGCACCTGCATTCAGTTTAAGGATCGCATTGCAGCTGTCGTACTCACCGGTAAGAAGGGTGGATATCCTCAGTGCATCAAACTTCTCCTTAAAATCGTCAAGTTCGGATCGAACCTCGTCTGCATAGGCAGGGTCGGTTTCTTCTTCTCCCATTTCGATAAGGGTTAAGATGTCCTCGTACTGCTGAAGAAGGCCTTCGTAATTTTCCTTTACGCCCTTAAGGTCCTTAAACTCCTTCATGAGCATGTTGGAACGGTCGGGGTTGTCCCAGAAATTGGGAGCCTCCATCTCCATCTGCAATTCCTCGATACGTTTCTCCTTGTCGGCAAGATGAAGGGAACCCGCCATCTCCTTTAAGGTGTCTCCGTAAGGGAGGATCTCAATTTTCATATTATCAAGTAATACCAATTAAAGCACCGCCTTTTTACAAAATCATGAGGCGGGTATTTGGCCCGCCCCATATGTTTACTGTTTCATTCCGTGACAGAATTTGTACTTCTTGCCCGAACCGCAGGGACATGGATCGTTGGGATAAACCTTCGCTTCCATCTTCTTTACCGGTCCCTTTGAAAGAGATTCGTCTTTGTTGGTTCCGGTAACCTTTGCGGCCTGCTCACGCTCCATGGAGTTGCCCACGCGAACCCTTGTAAGGATCTGCACGGCCTGCTCCTTTATGCTCTCGGTCATATCCTGGAACATGTTGTAAGCTTCTGCCTTGTATTCCTGAACCGGATCCTTCTGGGCATATGCCACAAGTCCGATACCGTCTCGTAACTGTACCATGTCATCGATGTGAACCATCCACTTTGAGTCGATGGCTTTAAGCAAAACGATACGCTCAAGCTCTCTGATGATCTCGGGCTGAGGGAATTCGGCTTCCTTGGCTTCGTAAAGCTTGACCGCTTCTTCCTTAAGCTGCTGTAAGAGTTCATTCTTCTTATGACCCTTGATACGATCCTCGCTTACGGGGGTTAAGGGGATTATGGAAAGAAGAAGCTGATTTAACTCGGCGTAATTCCATTCATCCGGCTTCTGATCCTCGCCGATGACCTGATCCACTGCCCTTTCAACGATGTCCGTGATCATCTTGTAGACTACGTCTCTCATGCTTTCGCCCTTAAGAACGCGCCTTCTTTCTTCGTAGATGATCTCACGCTGCTCGTTCATGACTTCATCGTATTCAAGAAGTCGTTTACGGATATCGAAGTTTCTTGACTCGATACGCTTCTGAGCTCTCTCTATGGCCTTGGAGATCATTGAAGCCTGGATCTCCTGACCGTATTCAAGTCCCATGTTCTGGAACATGGTCTTTGTTTTTTCCGATCCGAAAAGACGCATAAGATCGTCTTCAAGGGAAATGTAGAACTTGGAGATACCGGGATCTCCCTGACGGCCGGAACGACCTCGCAGCTGGTTATCGATACGTCTGGATTCGTGACGTTCCGTACCGATGACCTTAAGTCCGCCTGCAGCCCTGGACTCGTCGTCAAGCTTGATATCGGTACCACGACCTGCCATGTTGGTGGCAATGGTAACGGCTCCGTGCTGACCTGCCTGTGCTACGATCTCTGCTTCCATTTCGTGGAACTTGGCGTTTAAGACAGTGTGAGGAATGTTCTTCTTCTTAAGGAGACGGCTTAATTCCTCGGAAGCTTCGATGGTGATGGTACCCACCAGAATGGGCTGGCCGGTTTTATGTGTCTCAACGATGTCATTTACAATGGCATCAAGTTTCTCCTGCCTTGTGATGAAGACGGAATCGTTCATATCGATCCTGGCAACAGGCTTGTTGGTAGGGATCTCAACAACGTCCATTCCGTAGATATCACGGAATTCCTTCTCCTCGGTAAGAGCGGTACCGGTCATGCCGGCTTTCTTCTTGTACTTGTTAAAGAAGTTCTGGAAGGTAATGGTTGCAAGGGTGCGGCTCTCACGCCTTATATCCACATGCTCCTTGGCTTCGATTGCCTGGTGAAGACCGTCGGAATAACGACGACCGGGCATTATACGTCCGGTGAACTCATCGATGATGACGATCTCTCCGTCCTTAACGATATAATCCTTATCCTTGAACATAAGGTTATTGGCCTTAAGTGCCGTGATGACCGCATGCTGGATATCAACGTTTTCAGCATCCGCAAGGTTGTCTATATGGAAGAACTGCTCGGTTTCCTTGACACCGTTCTCGGTGAGGGTAACGATCTTGTCCTTCTCGTTAACGATAAAGTCTCCATCTTCCTCTCTGATGACACCCATGATGATGTCCATCTTGGAGAGATCCTCCATATCCTTACCTCGGTGCATCTGCTTTGCAAGCATATCCGCCATTGCGTAAACGCTGGTGGACTTGGTGCCCTGACCGGAAATGATAAGAGGGGTCCTTGCTTCATCTATGAGGATCGAGTCCACCTCGTCGATGATGGCGTAGTTAAGATCCCTTAAAACAAGATCCTTCTCGTAGATCGCCATGTTGTCACGAAGGTAGTCAAATCCGAGTTCGTTGTTGGTAACATATGTAATGTCACATCTGTAGGCTTCGATCTTCTCCTGGGGAGTCATGGCATTTAAGGAAACCCCTACGGTAAGTCCCAGGAATCTGTGAACCTCGCCCATCCAGTCGGCATCACGCTTTGCAAGATATTCGTTAACGGTAACGACGTGAACGCCCTTACCCTCAAGTGCATTTAAATAAACGGGAAGGATATCGGTCTGAGTCTTACCTTCACCGGTCTTCATCTCTGCGATCCTGCACTGATGAAGGATGATACCGCCGATGATCTGAACCCTGTAATGCTCCGTACCTATGACACGTCTGGTAGCTTCCCTTGCAACGGCAAATGCCTCAACAAGGATATCATCCAAAGTCGCCCCGTTTTGTAATCTCTCTTTAAATTCAGGTGTTTTAGCCTGAAGCTCGGCGTCCGTCATGGCCATCATGTCGGGACGAAGTGCTTCGATCTTTTCTACAAGCGGCATGATCCTTTTGATCTCACGCTCACTGTGTGTACCAAAAACCTTTTCAAAAATGTTCATTCTCTGTCAGCCTAAAAAGGCTCTCCTTTTCTATAAACCTAAAGGGTATTCTATCAGATTGCCCCCCTATATTCAACCAAAAGACCTTGTCGAGATTGTAAAAAATGTATTAACATCCTCTACTTCAGATCATGCTTCTTCTTCGCCCGAAGGTACATGGTATAGTCCTTGAATCCGGCCTTCACGCAGGCATCCTTGATCTTTTCCCCTTCATCCGTAAGCTTCTTTGTAAAAAGAATACGTTTCTCGATTATGTACTGATGTATGGTGTATCCCGTGCACTCTTTGAAAAGACGCATGAGATGATATCTGCTGAGGCTGAAGATCTCGGAGAGTCTGTCAAGGGACAGATCGTCTCCCAGATGGGAATTGATATATTCCGTCACCGAGACAATAGTTTCGCTGTATGCGACTTTACCGGTAAATGAAATGCCGTTTTTGTTTATGCTCTCGTTAAGCTTAATGAGAAACTCCAGAAGAAGAAGCCTTTCCTCGGCATCGGCGCCGTATTCGGTATTTCCTTCTTTTTCCTCCATCCTCCCAAGGATACCGCTTAATTCCGTTCTGTCGTGGGAGGATAAATGGAGCACATTCATATGCTCGGAGGACGCTCGACCAAAGCAGTCAATAAGCTTTAACGTGGCTGAAACCTTCTGAGACAAAAAAGTATCTGACAGATAAACCACAAATCTTTCATACTCGGTGTCGGGATCCACAAGAGGTCTGTGTATCTCGTTTCGTCCCACCAGAATAAGATCCCCGGGCTTTAACTCATAGTTCTTTCCTTCCACGTTGTAACTCACATTCCCCTTTATAAAAAGAATGATCTTGTAAAAATCGTGGTAGTGGAACTTATAAACCCTGTCGGATCTGTCCTTGATATGAAAAAATTTGTAATCTTCCGTCAGATAGCCTGTTTTTTCGTAATCCATCAGATGACCGTACGCACGAGCTTGGGCTTGTAGCCGCCCTTTTCAAGCTCTTCCATGATCTTGTTCTTATGCTCGGTTCCGAAGGCTTCAAGGGTGATGCGAAGCTCAACGGCAGCATTTCTGTTTATGGAAACAAACTGATTGTGTTCAAGTTTGATGACATTTCCGCTTTCCCTGGCGATGACCTCGGAAACCTTGGTAAGCTGTCCGGGCTTGTCGGGAAGAAGAACGGAAACCGTAAATATCCTGTCTCTTAAGATAAGTCCCTGGGAAACAACGCTGGACATGGTGATCACATCCATGTTTCCGCCGGAGAGGATCGATACGACCTTCTTGCCCTTTTCCTTAAGATACTTAAGAGCCGCAACCGTAAGAAGACCGGAGTTTTCAACGATCATCTTATGATTCTCCACCATGTCGAGGAAGGCAACAACAAGGTCCTCATCGGGAACCGTGATGACACCGTCAAGATTCTTCTGAAGATAAGGGAAAAGCTTGTCTCCCGGTGTCTTTACCGCAGTACCGTCGGCAATGGTGTTTACGGAAGGGAGGGTCACAACCTTTCCCGCCTTTATGGATTCCTCAAGGCAGTTGGCTCCTGCGGGCTCAACCGCATATACCTTGATCTTGGGATTTAACATCTTTGCAAGAGTGGATACCCCCGTTGCAAGTCCGCCGCCGCCTACGGGAACAAGAATGATGTCCACCAAAGGAAGCTCCTTTACGATCTCCATTGCGATGGTGCCCTGTCCGGTTGCTACGCCGAAATCATTGAAGGGATGGATGAAAGTGTATCCCTGCTCGGCCGCCAGCTCCAAAGCCTTGTTGCAGGCCTCGTCGTATACGTCTCCGTAAAGAACGACCTCCGCACCGTAGGATTTTGTACGATTTACCTTGATAAGAGGAGTGGTGGTAGGCATAACGATAACGGCCTTAACACCATAACACTTCGCCGCATAAGCAACACCCTGTGCATGATTTCCTGCAGAAGCTGTGATTATGCCTTTCTTTCTCTCCTCATCGGAAAGGGTACTCATCTTGTAATATGCGCCCCTTACCTTATAAGCTCCGGTGAACTGCATGTTCTCGGGCTTTAAATAGACCCTGTTTCCGGTCCTTTCGCTGAAATAGTCGCTGTATACGAGCTTTGTATCGAGAGTGACCTCTCTCACCTTTTCGGATGCAGCCTCAAAACTCTCCAATGTCAAAAAGTCCATTATTGCTCCTTTCCGGTGCCGAACAATGCATTCATGAATTCATCGGGATCGAATCTCTGAAGATCCTCGATGCCTTCGCCGACTCCAATGTATTTAACGGGTATGTTGAGTTCGGATGATATTGCGATGGCGATCCCGCCCTTTGCGGTTCCGTCCATCTTTGTAAGAACAATACCCGTAAGATCCGTTACTTCTCCGAATTCCCTTGCCTGGTTTAAGGCATTCTGTCCCGTGGTCGCATCAAGAACAACCCATGTTTCCCTATGGGCGTCGGGATACTCGCGATCCACCACCCTGTTCATCTTTCGAAGTTCCTCCATGAGGTTCTTCTTGTTATGAAGCCTTCCGGCGGTATCACAGATGAGGATATCCGTTCCCCTTGCCTTTGCGGCATTTACCGCGTCAAATATGACACTGGCGGGATCCGTTCCTTCTCTCGAAGTTATTATGTCAACCCCTGCCCTTTTTGCCCATTCTTCAAGCTGAGCATTTGCTGCGGCTCTGAAGGTATCGGCTGCGGCTACCAGAGTCTTCTTTCCCTCGCGTTTGAAATTGCCCGCGATCTTGCCAACGGTGGTTGTTTTTCCTACACCGTTTACGCCTACGACCATAATGACGCTCTTTTTGTCCGCAAAGTCATATGCATCGTCGGATAAAGAAAGCTTCTCCCTGATATTTTCCATCAGAAGGTTCTTAAGCTCGCCGGGGATCTTCGCACGGTTCTCCTTTACCGACTTCTTAAGTTCTTCTATGATCTCTTCGGTTGTGTTGACGCCCACATCACCCATTACAAGAACTTCTTCAAGTTCCTCGTAAAGGTCGTCGTCTATCTTTTCATGTCCCAGGAATACACGTTCAACTTCCTGCGCAAATCCGTCTCTGGATTTGCTCAGTCCGCTTACGAGCCTGGCAAAAAATCCCAGTTTTTCAGCCATATCAAGCCCTTCCTATAGCATTGACTTTATTAGTCATCAAGATCCTTATCAATAAGATTTACGCTGACAAGAGCGGATACACCCTTCTCCTGCATGGTGATACCGTAAAGTCTGTCACATCTTTGCATGGTTCCGCGTCTGTGAGTGATGACGATGAACTGTGTATGCTTTGTAAGCTTGTGAAGGTACTTTGCAAAACGATCGACGTTGCTTTCGTCAAGGGCGGCCTCAATTTCGTCAAGAAGAGCGAAGGGTGAAGGCTTAAGGTTCTGTATCGCAAACAGAAGTGAAATTGCTGTAAGAGCCTTCTCACCACCGGAAAGCTGCATCATGTTCTGAAGCTTCTTTCCCGGAGGCTGTGCGGTTATGGAAATGCCTGCCTCAAGGATATCCTCGCCTTCAACAAGTTCAAGGGTTCCTTTACCGCCGCCGAAGAGTTCTTTAAATACCTTGTCAAACTCTGAGTTGATCTCCTTAAAGCTTTCCGTAAACTGCTTTCTCATGGCCTCGTCAAGTTCCTTGATAATGCCCTTTAAGGAATCCGTTGCCTCGATAAGGTCGTCATGCTGAGTCTTTAAGAACGTATATCTTTCCATTAAGTTCCTGTAATCCTCAATGGCGTTAACGTTTACATCCCCCAGCTTCTTTATATCGTCTTTAACCCGCGAAATCTGCTTCTTCATTGCGGATAAGTCGTTCATTTCCTCGTCTCTTAAGGAAGCCGCATCAATAAGAGTGATCTCATACTCATCCCACATGTAGTTGACCTGATTCTGGATCGACTCGGTATGCTTCTCCTTCTGAGAGTTAAGTCGGAATATCTCTTTGTCAAGCTGTCCGAGACGCTCGGAGATCTTCTCTCTGTCTTCGAAGAAGTGCTTCTGCTTCTCGCTTAATTCGTCACGGGTCTTTATGTTGTCTTCGAGTTCCGACTTCTTTTTATCTATTGTGCTGTGGCCTTCGGCGATGGTCTTCTCGATCTCTGAGATATTGCTTTCCTTGCGCTTTATCTCCTCGGTTCCTTCCGAGATCTTTGCCTTTACTTCACCTGCATCGACTTCGAAATGGATGATGTCATCTTCGATACGCTGAAGGTCCTTATTTACATAGTCCTGCTGCTGGAACATCTTGTTAACTTCAATGTCCCATGCCGCAACATCGGAAGCAAAGCCCGCTTCCCTGTCCCTGGCCTTATCCAGTTCTTCCTGCCAGTCTTCGATATCCTTGGTTATGTTCTTTTCAAGAGTCTCGGAATCCTTAAGATCCTGCTGGATCTGTTCCTTGCTTCCCTCGATATCCTTAAGCTGGGTTGCGATCTCAACCTCTTCGTTCTCAAGATCGTGAGAGCCTCTGATGGTCTCGTTCTTTTTGTTCTGAGCCTGGATCACGTTCATCTTTGCGGTATTCTGATCGATGTACTTTCTCTGGATCTGAACCTTGAAATCCTCGATCTCCATACGCATTTTGTTACGTTTGCCTTTAAGTTTCTCGATCTCGTCCATGAGCTTGTCGATACGGCTTAAGGACTCCTTCGTCTTCTTTTCAAGGGCTTCGATCTCTCTTCTTCTTCCGAGGAAGTTGGAATTGTTCTTAAAGGCACCGCCGGAAATGGAACCGCCGGGAGCAAGCTGCTCGCCCTCGATGGTTACGATCCACATGCTGAAGTGGTACTTTCTTGCGATGGCAAGGGCGTTGTCTATATTGTCAACAACAAGGATCCTGCCAAGAAGAGTTGTGGCTACATCTGCGTATTTCTTATCTATCTTCACAAGGTCGCAGGCAAGTCCGATGGCACCGGGCTCGTCAAGGGCTTCCTTGTTCTTAAGGCGCTGGGGCTCCTTAATGGTGGTAAGGGGCAGGAAGGTTGCTCGTCCGTGCTGGTTCCTCTTTAAGAATTCCACCATTTTCTTCGCGGTCTGCTCGTCCTCTGTTACGATGTTCTGGGCATTTCCGCCGAGAGCCACCTCAATAGCGGTCTCGTATTTCTGTTCAACCGTAAGGATATCCGCAACTACACCGATGATGCCTCTGTGGGAATTCTTCTGCTCCATTACCTTACGGACACTGTTTCCGTAGCCTTCGTATCTCTCGGTGAGATTTACAAGGGCTTCAAGCTTGGATTTATCCTGATGATAAAGAACCTGTGTATCACGAAGTTCCTTGTCCTTTGCAGCAAGTTCGGAACGGATCTCCTCAACCTTCTCCTCCTGACTTGCAAGGGAGTCGTTCATCTCGCCGATCTCGGCATCGATCTTCTTTCCGGCTTCTTCAAGAGCCTTTATCTCTTCATCCTGCTTCTCCTCGTTGGACCTTGCCTCTACAAGCTTTGAAGTAAGTTCCGCACGACGGATGGAGATCTGCTCCTTCATGGTGTCGTAACGCTCGATCTGACTCTTTATGTTGGCACGTCTGTTGAGTTCGCCGATGATGGTGCTTTTTCCGCCTTCGATCTTCTCATCGAGTTCCCGGATCCCGGCCTGGGCTTCGTCAAGGAGCTTCTGGGCTGCATCCTTCTGTGCCGTGAGTTCCTTCATCTTTTCGTCGTTCTTGGCCTTTTCAGCCTTAACGGCGTCGCGTTCTTTCTGCTTCTTTTCGATATCCCTGCCGATGGCCTCCAAACGATCCGTGTGGGTCTTTTCGGAGGATCTGATGGAATTTATCTGCTCACGAAGAACAAGGATCTCCGACTCAAGTCTCTCGCTTAAGATACCTGAATTTGAGAGTTCCTCACGGGCACTTTCGATCTTTCCGTTAAGTTCCTCGATACGTTCCTCGATCTGATCGTATTCTTCTCTGATCCGGTCGTACTTTTTACCGGTTTCTTCATACTCGGAATCTGCTACGGTGAGTTTCTGCTCAACGCTTTCCAGTTCCGCCTTTAAACGATTGTTTTCAAGAAGGAACATGTTTACGTCGAGGGACTTTAATTCTTCTTTTTTCTTAAGGTATATCTTTGCGGTCTCCGCCTGCTTCTCAAGGGGAGCGACCTGCTTCTCAAGTTCTGATAAGATGTCGCTTACACGGACAAGGTTTCCCTCCTCCGATTCAAGCTTCTTTACCGCAGTTTCCTTGCGGCGCTTAAACTTAACGATACCTGCGGCTTCATCGAAAAGCTCACGTCTTTCCTCGGGCTTACCGCTTAAGATCTTGTCGATCTGGCCCTGTCCGATTATGGAGTAGCCTTCCTTACCGATACCCGTATCGTAGAACATCTCGTTTACGTCCTTAAGACGGCAGGCAGTTCCGTTGATCAGGTACTCACTTTCGCCGGAACGGTAAAGCCTTCTTGTTACGGTCACTTCCTCGTAATCAACGGGAAGCTTGTGGTCCGAATTGTCAAGAGTGATGGCCACCGACGCATAGCTTAAGGGCTTTCTCATTTCGGTTCCGGAGAAGATGACATCCTGCATGGAAGCACCTCTTAACTGCTTGATCCTCTGTTCTCCGAGAACCCAGCGTACCGCATCCGCAACGTTACTCTTTCCGCTTCCGTTGGGGCCTACGATACCGGTTATACCGTTTTCGAATCTGAAATCTATTTTATTAGCAAAGGATTTGAATCCGTGAACTTCAATACTCTTAAGATACATTACGCATTTTCCTGTTCTTCAATAATCTTTATCGCCAAAGCCGCAGCCATCTGCTGAGCCGCCTTTTTGGACTTGCCTTTACCTTCTGCGATATGCTTTCCGTCGATCGTTGCGGCAACAACAAAGGTCTTGTCATGCTCGGGCCCGCTCTCCTCTATGATGTCATAGGAAAGCAGGCTTCCGGGAAACAGCTTCTGAACCAGTTCCTGTAAAGCCGATTTTGAATCAACAAAAAGTTCGGGTTCTTTAAGATCCGATAAGATGTGGGTATTTACATAGACTCTCGCAGGCTCAAGACCGCCGTCGAGATAGATGGCGCCGAGAACGGATTCCGTTACATCACAAAGAATGGCGTCACGGTCCCTTCCGCCAAGTCCGTCCTCTCCTCTTCCGAGGAAAATGGCTTTTCCAAGCTCCATGCGTCTTGCACAGATGGCAAGACTGGGTTCGCATACCATCGACGCACGTTTCTTGGAAAGTCCACCCTCCGGTACCTTCGGATACTTATCGTAGAGGAATTCGCTGGAGATAAGTTCAAGTACCGCATCTCCCAAAAATTCCAGCCGTTCGTAATCACTTCTTTTGTTAATCTTCATTTCGTTTGTGTAAGAGCTGTGAGTCAGAGCCTCCAAAAGAAGTTCTTCGTTTTTGAAGGTATATCCGATCCTCTCCTCCACAAAAACAATGGTTTCCTTAGTATTCATATGTTCCTTAAAAACAATCCTAAGGCGGGGAACTTAGGCCCCGCCCGAAATCACCTGCTATTGGTAAGTACTTCGATCCTGTCGATGGCATCCTGAACGGTAACGATACCGGTAAGGTCCTCCTCGGGGATCTTTACATTGAATTTCTCTTCCATACCCATAACGATCTGTAAAAGATCGAGAGAATCGGCTCCCAAATCATCCACAAAGCTTGATTCGGGTTTGATCTCTCTTATATCGACACCGAGGATCTCGGATACGATCTTCTTTAACATTTCAAGTTCCATTTTAACAACTGCTCCTTAGTCGGCGGGATTGAGCTGGGCTCTGATCTTGCCGTTGATATCCTGTTCCATAAAGGTGATGACCTGAAGGACGGAATTTTTGACCTCGATGGCTTTTGAACTTCCGTGGGTCTTGATCACAAGACCATTAAGCCCAAGTAAAGGGGCTCCGCCGTAATCCTCAAGGGAAAAGCCTTTGAGAGTCTTCTTAAGCGCGGGCTTTACCATAAGCGCGCCTATCTTTGAACGAAGGGAAGACATAAGTCCCTTCTTTATAACGCTTATAAGAGCTCCGGCAACGCCTTCGTACATCTTTAAAACGATGTTTCCCGTAAATGCCTCGCAGACTATAACGTCCGCATCTCCTGCGGGAATGTCCCTGGCTTCGATACTGCCGGTAAAGTTGATATCGGGACAGTTCTTTAATAAAGGATAGGTCTCTTTAACGAGAGCATTTCCTTTTTCTTCTTCCGCTCCGATGTTAACGATGGCAACCCTGGGGTTCTTTACACCCATTACGTTCTCCATGTAAATGGAGCCCATCTTTGCAAACTGCACCAGGTGGTTGGGCCTTGCATCTACGTTTGCGCCGCAGTCGATGAGAAGGGCAACTCCCTTTGTGGTGGGGATAAGGGGTGCAAGAGGAGGTCTCTCGACTCCCTTTATCCTTCCGATGATGACCTGTCCTCCAACAAGGACCGCACCGGAACTTCCTGCGGAAAGAAATGCATCGCACTTGCCATCTTTGACAAGTTCGAGGCCCTTGACTATGGAAGAATCCTTCTTCTTCCTGATGGCAAGGACGGGAGGCTCACCGGTTTCGATGATCTCCTCGGCATTTATGACGGTGACCTGATCGGCATCGTAGGTGTATTTTGAAAGTTCCGCCTTGATGGCCGCTTCCTGGCCCACCAAAGTCACCTTTACCTTTTTACTCTCATTGATGGCTTCAACGGCGCCCTTTACGATCTCGCAGGGGGCATTGTCTCCGCCCATGGCATCAACGCACACGTTAACCGGTCTGTCCATATACATACTCTCCTTAGGGTGCAATCGTACTTATTTACTATACAAAACAAAGGGGAAAAATTCAAGAAAAAAGAACTGTGAATAAGACACAAAAAAACTCCCGAAAATCGGGAGTCTTTTCAAAAATTCATATTGATTATTCAGCTGCGGAGATGATTTCCTTCTTGTTGTAGGAACCGCAAGCCTTACATACGCGGTGAGGAACCATTAAAGCACCGCACTTGGAACACTTTACAAGTGTGGGAGCGCTCATTTTCCAGTTTGCGCGTCTCTTATCTCTTCTACCTTTGGAAGATTTATTCTTAGGACAAATAGACATTCTTTACACCTCCTTATTTATTCGCGTTAAAAATATCTTGAATTGCTGCCATTCTGGGATCCGGTACGAAGGTATCGCAGCCGCACTCACCTTCATTACGATTTCTGCCACATACGGGGCAAAGTCCCTTGCAGTCGTCCTTACACAGAACCTTCATTGGCAGACCCATGATCAATTCATTATGTATGATCTGTTCACCGTCCAGGTCGTATCCGCTCATGAAGATCGACTGTTCGTCATCGATCTCGTTAAAGCCGTCGGGCTCTGTAACGGTGTAGTCGATGTCTACCTCAACCGGAACGTCCACATCCGATAAACATCTGTCACAGGGCATTACCACGTTCATGGTGCCCGATCCCGATATCCGAACCTGTCCGTTACCGATATTCTCAAGCTTTATTTCAAGTCCGTCGCCGGCCTTCACGGGATACGTGCATCCCTCAACACAAAGGCTTTCACCTTCATATTTAAGAACAACCTTATCCGTTTTGTCCGGTGTCTTGAAGTAATCCGTAAGATTTATCAGCATACTTCGACTCCTATTCCATACCTTATGGATTATACCCACGCACTTTTTGTTTGTCAACAGAAAAAAAACAAAAATATCGGGGATGACTTTTGCCACCCCCGAAAACACCTCTTAATTAAGCTGGCACTGTACAGCCGTAAGGGCTACACCGCCGACAATGTCCTCCCAGGAGCATCCTCTGGAAAGATCGTTTACGGGCTTTGAGATACCCTGAAGCATGGGGCCGTAAGCTTCGGCCTTGCCAAGTCTCTGAACCAGCTTGTAGCCGATGTTACCTGCGTCGAGGTTAGGGAAGATCAATACATTTGCGTGACCTGCAACTTCGCTTCCGGGAGCCTTGGACTTTGCAACCTGGGGAACCAGCGCTGCATCGGTCTGAAGTTCTCCGTCAAGAGTAAGTCCGGGATAAAGCTCGTGAGCGATATTTGTTGCCTCAACAACCTTATCTACCAATGCATGCTTAGCACTGCCCTTTGTGGAGTGGGAAAGCATTGCGATGATGGGCTTGGCACCAACCAGAGTCTTAAAGCTCTTTGCGCTTGTATCGGCGATTGCCGCAAGTTCCTCGGCGGTAGGATCCTGATTAAGACCGCAGTCCGCAAAAAGGAAGGTTCCGTGTTCGCCGTACTCACAATTGGGAACGTCTACTATAAAGAAAGCGGAAACAAGCTTAACGCCGGGAGCAGTCCTTAATATCTGAAGAGAAGGACGAAGCACATCAGCGGTTGCGTGACAGCAGCCTGCCACCATTCCGTCCGCATCGTTTGCCTTAACCATGATTACGCCGAAGGTGAGGTAGTCGTTTAATAAGATCTCACGAGCCTTCTCCTCGGTCATTCCCTTGGCCTTACGGGTCTCATAAAGAAGATTCACATAGTCGTCGAATCTGTCGAAGGTCTTGGGGTTGATGACCTTGACTCCGTCAAGTTCAACCTCCAGCCAGTTTGCACCGTCCATGATCTTCTCCTCATCACCGATCATGATGATGTCTGCGATATTCTCCTCAAGGATATGGGAAGCGGCGATGAGCACGCGCTTGTCGTTTGTTTCGGGAAGGACGATGGTCTTCTTATCCATTCTTGCCTTCTCTTTTATAAGATCGATATATGCCATATTTTCCTCCGTGACTTTGTTAAAATTTAAACGATGTTTTCTGCCGCCTATGTGGATATAAAAATACACACAGGACAGTCCTCTTTGTAGATATTATGGATTATATAACAAAGAAAGGGCTTTCACAAGTCCGGTCATTGTATTAAATTAAATACAATTTGTGCTTGAGTAAGGCCGATAATTATGTTAAAATTTTGACAATTAATGGAGGAGCCATGATCACAGCAGCGATAATATGTGAATACAATCCCTTTCACAATGGGCATTTATATCAGATAGAACGGATAAAAAAGGAACTTTCCGCCGACCGCATCATCTGCATTATGAGCGGTGATTTCGTTCAGCGGGGGGAGCCTGCCGTACTTTCAAAACAGATCCGTACCCGCATGGCACTTGAATGCGGAGCGGACCTTGTTCTTCTTCTGCCCGTGGCCTTTGCCACTTCTGCTGCCGATAATTTTGCTCATGCAGGGGTATCCATCTTAAATCGGCTGGGAGTAGTGGACTATCTCTGCTTCGGCGCGGAATGCGATGAAGAGGCGACGCTGGTTGCGCTTTCGAAGAAGCTGTCTGCCATCACTCCAAAAAACCCTGACCTCAAGGCTCTGCTCAAAGACGGCATGACCTTCGCCAGGGCAAGGGAAGCTCTCATTCCCGAAGCCGGGGATATACTTGACAAGCCAAACAACATTCTCGCCCTTGAATACCTCTGCGCGCTGAATAGGCTTTGCAGCAACATCAAGCCCTATATCATAAAAAGAAGCGGAGCAGGCTACAATGATGAGGAACTTACCTCCGACGGTAATATTCAGTCGGCTACTGCCTTGCGAAAGGTAATGGCTGCGGAAGGTGTTGCAGGTCTTAAGGGATATATTCCCGATAAAGCACTGGAGCCGGTCCCTGCCGGGCAGTTTCTTTTTCCCGGAGATCTTGACACTCCCCTTTTGGATGCGCTCCTCAGGGAAGATGACCTTTCTCTTTTCACGGATGTATCAAAGGATCTTGCAGAACGAATAAAGAATAATCTTTCTGAATACAATGGTTTCGAAGCCTTTGCGGAGCAGTTGAAAACAAAGAATTTCACCAGGGCTCGCATAAACAGGGCACTCCTTCATATATTATTGAATATCAGAGAGGATTCCGAACATCTTAAGGAGCTTTCCGATACTTTGACTCATGTACGTGTCCTTGGATTTAAAAAGGATTCAAAGGATATACTGAAGGACATAAAAACAAAAGGAAGCATTGTTCCCGTAACAAAGATTCCCGACATCTATGATGATGCGGATCCGGTTCAAAAGAGAATGCTTGATTCGGAGCTTTATGCTTCAACACTCTACGACCGTCTGCTTTCTTTAAAATTTGATATCAGGATTCCGCAGGAATATTCGAAGCCCTGTGTTATGATCTGATATCTCCGATACTTCATATATAAATTAAAATGGACCGAAGCTTCTTTCGCTTCGGTCCTTTATTGTTATAGCAGGGATCAGGGCACTTTTACTGTAACAGAAGCCTGGTAGCCTCCATCCGCAGTACTCATGTAAATAACTGCGGTACCCTTGTTCTTAATGACTACCTTACCCTTGGAGTCAACAGTGGCAACTCCCGGATTGGTGCTTCTGAAGGTAACTCTCTTATCAGAAGCGGTGCTCGTTAAGATAGGGTCTATCGTAAATTTGTCCTTGATCTTTAAATTATCAACAGTGACAGTATCACTCTCATTGTTTTCAACGGTCGCTTTCTTGGGAAGATTTTTCACTTTGATCTTAGTATCTCCGTTATGAATTTTACCCAATACCTTAACCTTGATCACTATCTTCTTTCCGCTTCCGTCATTTGCGGTGCCGGTAAGAGTTGCGGTTCCGCCGAGAATTGCATGATACTCGACTGCCATTACTTCTCCATGATCAATAACCGTTTCTGCAAAATATACAGAGTCCGCCCTTGGATCTTTAATTTCAAGAACCTTAGGATTGCTTGACTTCCATGTGAAGGACTTATCGGTTGCATTAGAAGGAGAAATGCTTCTCAATTTAATCCGGCCCGTGCTACCCTCAGAAACCGTAAGTTCTTTTACATCAGCCTTTACTGCACTTACGGGTATATATGTCGAAATAAAAATGGTATCCTGCTTGGGTTCGCCATCTGCTCTTTCTTCAGCTTTGGCGGTTATGGAAACTGTGCCCTGCTTAAGTGCTTTAACAACACCCTTTGCATTTACAGTTGCAATTTCGGGATCGGAGCAGGTATATGTAACGGTTGAATTTGCAATCCTGGTTCCGCTTGAAGGGGTAAGCTTTGCCTTAAGTGTCATGGTCTTGCCTACTGCAAGCCTGTCTTTACCCGTTAATTCAAGGGATACGATCTCTTTGCCCACAGTGATCTTACAGGAAGCACTCTTGTTGCTTCCGTCAGTGGATACTGCGGTTATCTTTGTTTCTCCTTCGGAGACCGCACTTACAAAACCGGATGCATCAACCTTTGCAACGGCGGGATTGGAGGATATCCAATTAACCTCTGTATTATCTGCAGAAAGAGGTGTTACGTTGGCTGTAAGCTTGAATCCGCCATTTATTCCCAACGATAGTTTGGTCTTGTTGAGGGTTACTTTCGAAACCTTTACCTCGTTTGTCTTTACATTGATCGTGCACCTTGCAGTCTTCGTCACATTACCGTCCGTGGTTACACTTGCAGTAATGGTGGCAGAAGCAGCTGTTTTTCCTCCAAGAGGGAGGGCTGTCACAACACCGGATTCATTCACCGTTGCAACATTCTCATCCGAGGAAGTCCATGTAATCTGTGCAGGATTTACATTTCCATCTGCATCCGTGAGCGTTATTCCGTCATTTGTTGTTGCATTCAGCCTTGTAACGGTGCCCGCTCGCATATCCAGTTTGGAAGCATTCAGGCTTATCTTTGAAACAGGAACATAGACATAAACAAGCTGCTTCGTATTTACAATGTCCCTAAGGGGATGTGTTGCCATAATTTCTGTGAATCCGGCACTAATGCCCTTTACATTTCCTTTTGCATCCACGGTTGCTACCGAAGGATTTGAGCTGCTCCATACAACGTCCTTGTTCACAGCATTGTCAGGTGTAAAGGAAGCTGAAAGTTTAATGCTCTTTCCTGCCGCTATTGCAGGAGCACCGTTAATGAATACCTTATGGTTTTTGGGAGCCTTAAGGCTGATAGTTTCCAGTTTTGGACCTACAGTAATGACGCAGGAAGCTTTCTTTCCGCTTCCATCCTTCGCCGTTGCGGTAACTGTAACCTTAGCGTTTGTTTTTCCCGAAGGAAGATGTGCGGTTACAAGTCCTTCTTTTGTAACATATGCTACGGAAGTGTCCGATACACTCCATTCAACACCCACATCAGATGCCGTGTTGGGCTTTACGGTCTCAAAGAACTGATAGTAGTCTCCGTCACAGAGTTTTAATTTCTTTGTATTGAGTTCAATACTCTTTACAGGATCGTACACCTCCACGGAGAATTGCGCACTTACGCGCGGATCAGCTGCACTCTTTGCAGATATCCAGACAATGCCCCCTGATTTTGCGGTTACAAGTCCTGTAGCGCTTACCGTTGCTACGGTTGAATCCTCACTGTAATAAATAACATTCGTATTTGAAGGCTTTTCAATTCCACCGTTGAATACAGCTTCAAGCTGAACAGTCTTTCCGGTCTGAAGCAATGCTTCCGTATCAGTCTTTCCCTTTACCTTTACTGCCAAAGACGTAACCTTTGTAGCAACAGTGATGGTCGCAGTTGCGGATTTATGCCCCGTTGCTTTGGAGGTTGCGGTTATCTTGACCGTTCCGTTATTATGGGCTGTCACTACGGTCCTGCCGGAATTGTCGTTAGTTACAGTTGCGATCCTTTCATCCGAAGTTTTCCAGGTCACGTCCTTCGTAATTACATTATCAGGATATACAAATGCATAAATTTCAAGCATATCTCCGGGATAAACAGTTTCCGCATATGTTGAAAGTTTAACTTCCGATACAAGTGGTCTCCATACTGCATATAAAGTAACCTTGTCGGAATCAGTAAGAGCATAGCTCTCAATCGCTTTGCGTACCGATTCGTCAAGTTTATTCCCCAGCATTTCTAAAGTAATATTGGGAAAATCTGCATCACTTGCAAATGCCCATCCACAGAACTCGCATCCCGAAGAAGAAGGCTTCGCTGTCGGTATTGTCATTACCTTACCGTAGGCAGTTGTGTAATCCTTTCCGCTAAAGGTTACCCTTCCTGTGGAAGTTTTACCCTTATTGGTATCAAAAGAAACGACGATCTTGGCACCTTCCCACTGTGCGTAAAGGGTTACGGTTGCACCGTTTTCACCTGTCAGGTTCTTGAATTTAGCATCTAAAGCATAGGAAGTTCCGCTGCCGTCAGCCTTTGTGTTCCAGCCGATCTGAGTATATCTTTCAAAGGTAAACTTGTTGGCATCTGAAGGATTTGCATACTCTTTGCCGTATTCTGCAGCAATATCAGCAACAGTTCCACTGCAGGAGCCGATTGTGGGCTC
>JAEEIN010000115.1 GCA_016281385.1 Lachnospiraceae bacterium
GGATCCTCAAGCTCAAGACCTTCGTGGCTGATGTGCCAGATGTTACGGTCACGGCTGTAGGAGTTGTCAGCGGAGAAGGGAAGGTCGATTCCATGAGCTTTGCAGTACTCAATCTCGGATTCACGGGAATCAAGGGTCCACTTGTTGTTTCTCCATGCTGCGATGATCTTAAGATCGGGAGCGAGAGCCTTGATACCCAGCTCGAATCTGATCTGATCGTTACCCTTACCGGTTGCACCGTGGCAGATCGCGGTAGCGCCCTCCTTACGTGCTATCTCAACAAGCTTCTTTGCGATAAGGGGACGTGCCATGGAGGTTCCCAGTAAATATTTGTTTTCATATACCGCATGAGCCATTACGCAGGGAGCGATGTACTCGTCGCAGAACTCGTCGATGACGTTTAAGATGTAGAGCTTCTCGGCACCGCAGTACTTGGCTCTTTCCTCAAGACCGTCAAGCTCGTTGCCCTGACCGCAGTCGATGCAGACACAGACAACTTCGTAATCGAAATTTTCCTTTAACCAGGGGATGATAGCCGTTGTATCAAGTCCGCCGGAATAAGCAAGAATGACTTTTTCTTTCATAATGGGAACACTCCTTTTTTTGTGGTTTTCGTTTCTGTTGTTAACTATACATCCCCCGGGGCATCTTGGCAATACCTAATTTTTGCATAAAAATTAAAACAATTTAGGCCACTTCCTATAAAATATACATAAATGCTTGCATTTTATGCAAAGGCTGTTGTATACTTATGCGCATCACAACTCCAAAACCTTCCCGAAATTTCCTATATAAAAAGAAGGGGTTTTGTTGTATACTATTTGAAGTGCGGTTTTGAATGCATGACCGCTGAAAGGAAAGATATGTCGGATTTTACTGTTCGTCCCATGACGATCGACGATTACGAAGATGTGTCGGCTTTATGGCATACCATTGACGGATTTGCCATTCGGAGCATCGATGATTCCAAGGAAGGCGTGGAAACTTTTTTAAAAAGAAATCCCACCACCAGTGTTGTTGCCATAAAGGAAGGGAAGCTTGCGGGCGCCATCCTTTGCGGCCATGACGGAAGAAGAGGATGCATGTATCATGTATGCGTGCATAAGGATTATCGAAGACACGGGATCGGCAAGGCGATGGTGGTCTTCTGCATGGAAGCACTTAAAAAGGAACATATCAATAAGGTATCTCTGATAGCCTTTACGAAAAATGATGTGGGCAATGCTTTCTGGAGAAGCATCGGCTGGACTAAGAGAGAAGATCTTAACTATTACGACTTTACATTAAATACGGAAAATATCATCGCGTATATAAATGCGGATCAGGAGGCGAAGTCATGAGTATAAACGTTATCGAAGGCGGCGTGACTGCTGCAAAGGGATTCAAGGCTTCCTGCACGGCAGCAGGGATCAAGTATCAGGGAAGAACGGATATGGCAATGGTGTACAGTGAAGCACCCTGTACCTCCGCCGGAGTATATACCTCAAATGTGGTCAAAGCCGCTCCCGTTATATGGGATAAAGAGGTTACCAAGGGGAATGTTCCCGTTCGGGCAATCGTTGTAAACGCAGGTGTTGCCAATGCCTGCACAGGTAAGCAGGGACTTGACTACTGTGAGCAGACGGCAGAGGCTGTCAGCAAAGCTCTTAATGTAGATAAGAAAGGTGTCATCATCGGTTCCACCGGTGTCATCGGAAGACAGCTTCCCATAGACAGGATCGTCGCAGGGGTGGATGTGCTTGCAAAGAGCCTTGAAAGCGGCGTGGAAGCAGGAACAAAGGCTTCCAAAGCCATCATGACGACCGATACGGTCAACAAGGAAGTTGCGGTTACTTTTACTGTCGGAGGCAAAACGGTAACCATGGGCGGAATGGCAAAGGGTTCGGGAATGATCCATCCCAACATGTGCACCATGCTTGCATATGTTAGCACCGACTGTGCCATCTCAAAGGAACTTTTGCAGGAAGCTCTCAGCGAGGATGTGGAGGAAACCTTTAACATGATCTCCGTTGACGGCGATACCTCTACCAATGATACCCTTGTTGTTCTTGCAAACGGACTTGCGGGAAATGAGATCATAGACAAGAAGGGGGCTGATTACGATACATTCAAAGAAGCCCTTCATTATATAAACGAGTATCTTGCCAAGCACATGGCTGCCGACGGAGAGGGCGCTACCACGCTTCTTGAGGTCAAGGTGGTAGGAGCGGGCACAAAGGCTCAGGCCAAAAAGATCGCCAAATCCGTGATCTGTTCAAGCCTTACAAAGGCTGCGATCTACGGACGCGACTCCAACTGGGGACGCATCATCTGCGCAATGGGTTACTCCGGCGCAGGATTTGATCCCGACAAGGTATCCATTTGGTACGAAGCTGCGGGAAAGAAGATGCTGATCGTTGAAAACGGCATGGATGCGGGATATTCGGAAGAAGAAGCAACGGAACTTTTAAAGAACGAATCGGTAACGGTCATCGCCGATCTTCACGAAGGAAGCGAGTGCGCAACGGCGTGGGGCTGTGACCTTACCTATGATTATGTTAAAATAAATGCTGACTACAGGAGCTGATCATGGAAAAGAATGAAATGGACACACTTCTGGCCAAGGCAAAGGTTCTTATTGAAGCCCTTCCTTATATCCAGAAGTTCAACAGAAAGATCATTGTTGTAAAATACGGCGGATCCGCCATGAGTAATCCGGAACTTCAAAGAAGCGTTATCCAGGATGTTACGCTTTTAAAGCTTGTCGGTTTCAAGCCCATCATCGTTCACGGCGGCGGCAAGGAGATCTCAAAGTGGGTTGCCAAGGTTGGCAAGGAGCCTCAGTTCATCAACGGACTTCGTGTTACCGACGATGAGACCATGGAGATCGCAGAAATGGTTCTCGGCCGTGTGAACAAGGAGCTTGTGACGATGGTAGGAGAACTTGGCGTTAAGGCCGTGGGCATCAGCGGCAAGGACGGCGGACTTCTCAAATGTGAAAAGAAGTATTCCGACGGACAGGATATCGGACATGTGGGAAATGTGACCGCGGTGGATCCCAAGGTGCTTTACGATCTGCTTGAGAAGGATTTCCTTCCTATTGTTTCTCCCATCGGATTCGATGATGAGTATCAGAGCTATAACATAAATGCGGATGACGCGGCATGTGCCATCGCAAAGGCCGTAAATGCCGAAAAGCTTGCGTTCTTAACGGACGTTGAAGGCGTTTACAGAGATTTTAACGACAAGTCAACCTTTATTTCCAGAATGACCGCCGGCGAAGCGGATGCCCTCATCGAGAGCGGCGTTATCGGAGGCGGAATGCTTCCCAAGCTTAACAACTGCGTTGATGCGATAAAGGAAGGGGTTTCCAGAGTGCATATCCTTGACGGACGCATTCCTCACTGCCTGCTTCTGGAAATATTCACAAATGAAGGGATCGGCACCTGCTTCTGGGCCGACGGTGACCAGTTATGATGAAGGAATATATCGAAGAAGCCGAGGCTGCGCTTCTTCATACCTATAACCGCTATCCCGTTGTTTTTGACCACGGTGACGGTGTAAGGCTTTATGATATCGAAGGAAAGGAATACCTTGATTTCGTTGCGGGCATTTCCGTATTTGCCTTCGGATATAACAACAAAGAGTATAATGATGCTTTGAAGTCTCAGATCGACAAGATCATCCACACTTCAAACTATTATTACAATGTGCCTGCCATTGAGGCGGCAAAGAAGCTTAAGAAAGCTTCGGGACTTGACAGAGTATTCTTTACCAATTCCGGTGCGGAAGCAATAGAGGGTGCCATCAAGACCGCAAGAAAGTACGCATTCTTAAAGGACGGAAAGACGGATCATGAGATCATTGCCATGAATCATTCTTTTCACGGACGTACCATGGGTGCCCTTTCCATTACCGGAAATCCCCATTACAGGGAAGCTTTTGAGCCCGGTATCGGAAATATAAAATTTGCTGACATGAATGATTTTGAAAGCGTAAAGAGTCAGGTTACCGACAAGACCTGCGCCATCATTTTCGAAACCGTTCAGGGCGAAGGCGGTATTCATCCCGCTACGGAGGATTTCTTAAAGAAAGTACGTGCCCTTTGTGATGAGAAGGACATTCTTCTTATATTGGATGAGATCCAGTGCGGCATGGGAAGAACGGGATATATGTTCGCATGGCAGAAGTATGGCGTGAAGCCCGATGTGATGACTGTTGCGAAGGCCATCGGCTGCGGAGTTCCCGTGGGAGCATTTCTTATGACGGAAAAGGTTGGTCAGAATTCCCTCGTTGCAGGGGATCACGGAACCACCTACGGCGGAAATCCCCTTGCTGCGGCAGCAGTATCAAAGGTCCTGGATCTTTTCGAAGAAACAAATGTCATTGAGAATGTAAAGGAAACAGGAGCATATTTATTCGATGAACTTGAGAAGATCGCTTCGGAACGTGATGACATTGTGGGTCATCGCGGCCTGGGATTTTTACAGGGACTTGAATTTAACCACCCTGTTGGTGATATAATAAATAGTGCCCTTCAAAAAGGTCTTGTTCTTATCAATGCGGGAAGCAATATAATCCGTTTTGTTCCTCCGCTTGTTGTCACAAAGGCAGATGTGGACGAGATGATCGGGATTTTGAAAGCGTGCCTGTAAGCGGGTATACGGGATATAAAGGAAATAAGTCAGTATGAAATTCAGTTACAAATTAATAGCGGTGATCCTTGTGGCACTGCTTGTTTTGGGAATATACAGATTGGGTGTTGAGAATAATGCCGAGGCTTTGGAGGACGATCAGTCCGCCTATAACAAGACGGAGAATATCTACTTCTGGTACTCGGATGCAAGCCTTGAAGAATTCTTTACCGGAGCTGCGGTTGCCTTCCATGAAGAAAACGAAGATGTCCGTGTCATTCCGGTGCTGGTTACCAGCGAGGA
>JAEEIN010000116.1 GCA_016281385.1 Lachnospiraceae bacterium
CTCAGCCTCTGCCTGTACCGAAGGAGCTTCCTCATTCCGGACCGGTGCCGACGTGGTATAAAATCCGTTCTCAAGCTTAGCCTCGATGGCTTCAATCCTTGCGTTCAGAGAATCGGTATCGGCCTCGGTTACGGGTTTGCACATCTTAACGATCGCGAGTTCCGTTAAGACCCGCTTGTTGGCGGCGTAACGGATCTGATTGGACAGTTCGGAGAGGATACGGATGTAACGCATGGCCTCCTCCGCCTTAACCTGAGACGCCTCCTCAAGAAGAAGTGCCAGATTTTCCCTGGACATGTCCACAACCGCCGAAACATCATCGGAAGTTATGGCAAGAAGTATATTACGAACATACCAGGTAAGGTCGGACACAAACTGACCAAGCTCCCGGCCGTCCATTATGACTTCTTCAAGAAGTCTGATGGCTCCGGAAACGTCGCCGCAGATTATGATCCTTAACATCCTGCTGAAAATTTCGGAATTGACGGCTCCGAGAGTGTCCAGGACCATGTCATAGGTCAGGCGCTTGCCGAAATTAAAGGCTATGCACTGATCCAACAGGCTCAGCGCATCTCTCAGGGAACCGTCCGCTGCCTTGGCCACATACCTTACCGCATCCTCGTCCGCCTCAACATTCTCAAGGGGAAGAAGTTCGTTTATCCTTCCGGAGATGTCCGAAACGCTGATCCTTCTGAAATCATAGCGCTGACATCTTGAGAGGATGGTTATTGGAAGCTTGTAAACTTCAGTGGTCGCAAGAATAAAAACAACATATGACGGCGGCTCTTCAAGAGTCTTTAACAACGCATTGAAGGCACCGGTTGAAAGCATATGTACCTCGTCGATGATGTAGACCTTGTATCTGCCCTCGGTGGGAGCATAGGCCACTTCATCGATGATCTGGCGGATATTGTCGACACCGTTGTTGGATGCGGCATCGATCTCCACCACGTTCATGCTGACTCCGGACTGAATGGCTTTGCAGCAGGAACATTCCATACAGGGATTCTGGTTCACGGGATGTTCGCAGTTTATGGCCTTTGCAAAAAGCTTAGCCACCGAAGTCTTACCCGTTCCCCTTGTACCCGTAAAGAGATATGCGTGCTGAGTCATGTCCGAGCGTATCTGATTACGAAGTGTTGTTACTATATGATCTTGTCCTTTTACGTCCTCAAAGGTTGCAGGACGGAATTTTCGGTATAAAGCCGTGTAGGACATTTAATTACCTCATTTCATTCTTTTTATTCATCTCCGAAGCTTATACCAAGCATTCTCGCCTCTTTGATGATAGAAGCGTCGGGATCGATGCTCTTTAACCTGCCCGCCACTTCTTCAAGGGGAACCCTGACTATCTCACGGTTCTTGATCCCCACCATGAAACCGTACTCACCCTGAAGGATGAGATTTCCGGCTTCGGAGCCTAAGCGGCTTGCGAATACTCTGTCGTAAGGACAGGGCGAACCGCCTCGCTGCATATGTCCCGGAACGGTAACCCTTGTTTCGATCCCCGTTGCGGCTATGATCTTATCCGCAATGTCGTAGGATACCGACGGGTAGCGGCTGTTCTTTATGGCTTCTTTTTGTTCCTTCTTGGACATTGCCGCAAATTCCTTGGAGCAGGCGCCTTCCGCAACCGCAAGGATCGTGAACTTGCTGCCCCTTTCTTCACGCTTCTGGATAGCGCCTATAACGCTGTTTATATCGTAAGGGATCTCGGGGATAAGGATGATGTCCGCACCGCCCGCCATACCTGCATTAAGGGCAAGCCATCCTACCTTGTGACCCATTATCTCGACTATGAAGATACGTCCGTGGGAAGAAGCCGTGGTATGGATAAGGTCTATCGCATTCGTGGCTACATCCACAGCACTCTGGAAACCGAAAGTCATATCCGTTCCGTAAAGATCGTTGTCGATGGTCTTGGGAAGGGTTATGATGTTAAGCCCCTCTTCCCTTAAGAGATTGGCCGTCTTGTGGGTTCCGTTTCCTCCAAGAATAACAAGACAGTCCAGATTAAGGCGCTTGTAATTGGCCTTCATTGCCTCAACCTTGTCAAGGCCGTTGGGATCGGGATCCTTTATGGTCTTAAAAGGGGTTCTGGAAGTTCCGAGGATCGTTCCGCCCTTTGTAAGGATACCGGAAAAATCCCTTGAGGTAAGCATAGTATAGTTGCCGTAGATAAGGCCTCTGTACCCATCGTAAAAACCGTAGATCTCAACCTGTTCACCGCTGTAAAACAAGCATTTTACCACGCCGCGCATGGCAGCATTCAAAGCCTGGCAGTCTCCGCCGCTGGTAAGCATTCCGACTCTTCTCATACTGACCTCCTCCTCGTGTTTTTCCAATGGTACGCATTCTCTAAAATTATAACCCATTTTCGTATCGGTTTAAAGAGTTTTGAGTAGTTGACATTCAAATTGTTATGGAATTATAATGGTCTAGTCGCCGACGGCGACAAAACACAATGCAGACGTATCGAAGCGGTCATAACGGGGCGCACTCGAAATGCGTTTGCCCTCCGGGGCACGAGGGTTCGAATCCCTCCGTCTGCGCGCAATATAAATGCCACGGGAATCGATCCCGTGGCATTTTCTTTTTTCTTTAAAGCATTGCTTCCCACTTATTCAGGAGCTCTATGCATTCATCCGCTTCTATGGAAGATACGGCTTCCTTAAGTTTTGCAAATACGGCTTTCTGATCTTCCGGGAAGCTGTAGAGTGACAGTTCATCCACGCCCTTCTCCATTCCGCCAAGATCCAGATCGTCGGCCGCTTCCTTCATGGAATTGAATATCCTTAAAAGAACTTCCTTATCCGCATCAAGCTTCCCGTCCGCATCATTGTCCTTATCATCGCAGAAGGGTGCGATCACAGACTCATAAGAACTGTAAAGATCCAGCATTTCCTGTGTATGTTCCCTGATATATGCCAGGTTTCTTTCCTTGCCGGCATTTTCAAGGGCCAGGGCCAGTTTCTGGAGCTTCCCGGCTCCTATCTGGCCGGAAGTACTCTTAAGGGAGTGAACCTCTATCGTATAATTCTCCCAATCCCCCGCCTCATAAGAAGCCTTTATGCTTGCGCAGCGCTTGGGAATAAAATGATGGTACTGCGTCAGTATCTTTATGAACAGCTCCCTGCTTCCCAGCATCGAAACCGCTTCGGCTACATCCAGATCTCCGATCACAGGATCCGAAACATTGTCGGAGGATGATCCGCTTTCTTCTTCCGTTACGGGCCTGATCTTTTCGGGCGGCAGCCACTGACGGATCTTCGCAAGAAGCGTATTTGCGCCGATGGGCTTTGCGATGAAATCGTCCATGCCCGCTTCAAGAAGCTTCTTCTTCGATTCTTCAAGCGCATTTGCGGTAAGGGCAATGATGGGAACCTTTACATACTCGGGGTACTTATCCCTGATTATGTTCATGGCTTCCACACCGTCCATGCCGGGCATCATGTGGTCCATAAGGATCATATCAAAGGACCTTGTTCCTGCGTACTTTATTGCTTCGCTTCCGCTCATGGCCTTAACGATGTTCATCTTAAGAGGCTGCATCAGACCTTCCGTGATAACGTGGTTGACCTGGTTATCATCAACTATAAGAACCGAAGCATCGGGTGCGATGAACTTGATATCGTCCGTTTCGGTTTCATCCAGCTTGTCGTTGTTTAACGCATGGGAGATCCTGAAAGTACTTATGGGCTTCGGCGCAAGTATCAGGCGCTTTAAGTCCGATCTGAAAGTATAGGTAAAGTCCGCAACAATAACAGGCACGATCCTCTTGTGTTTTGTGAAGATCTCCTGAGGTATCTCCGAAGCCTTTGAAGGATCGAAGAAAAGGAAAATGATCTTTCCGGGATTTTCTTCTTCTATGCGGCTGCAGGTTGCCTTCGGATCGTTGTCATTGCTTGCGCAGATGTACCTGACACCGAGTTTCTGCGTATCCCTTTCAAAGTTTTTGCCGGAAAATTCATCGGAAAAACAATAAACCGCAATAACCTTCGAAGGATTGTTGACAATGACAGAAGGAGAAGAATCCACAACCTTCTGGGGAAGGCTGAAGGAGAAAGTGCTTCCCACGTTGTATTCGCTCTCAACGCTTATGGTTCCGTTCATAAGCTTTAACAGGCGTCTGGATATGGCAAGTCCGAGACCGTTTCCTTCAACGTTTCTGTTACGCTTACTGTCAAGCTGGGAGAAGGATTCAAACAGTTTCGCTTTGTCCTCTTTTCTGATACCTATTCCGGTATCTTCAACGGAGATATTTAAAGTGCCGTATTCACCATCCGCCTTTTTAAAACCGACATGAATGCGGATATATCCCCTGTTAGTGAATTTAACCGCGTTATTCGCAAGATTTATAAGCACCTGACGTATCCTGTTCTCATCGCCGTAAAGCTTTGTGGGGATGGAAGGATCATAATCAAGATCCAGCAGTATGCTCTTATCCGACAGCCTGTTCATGATGATGTTTGAAACATCGTTTATCATGTCCATGGGACTGTATTCGTCGTTCACTATCTCGAGATTTCCGGATTCGATCTTTGAGAAATCCAGAATATCATTGATTATCGTAAGAAGAATACTTCCCGAATCTTTGATCTGGGAAACGTAGTTCTGAACCTTCTTGGGGATATCCTCCCTTAAGATAAGGTCCGTCATACCTATAACGGCGTTCATGGGGGTTCTGATCTCATGGCTCATGTTTGCCAGGAAATCGCTCTTTAATCTCGCCGCATATTCAACCTCATTTTCGTGAGTTTCAAGCCTTTCAAGCATGTCGGACATACCGTCCGCAAGAATGCCGATCTCATCGTTTCCAAGATCCTGCTCTCTGATATCCCTCGCAATCTTTGCCTTTTCTTCACCGCTGATATCTTCGACCTTCTCGGAAAGGTAATTGATCTTATAAACGAAGTTCTTGTCGATTATGACAAGAAGGATCAGCGAGAAGAAAATGAGTACGAATCCCAAAGGGATGAACTGCATGAAGGAAGTCTTCAAAATGCCTGCATTAACGTTGTGGACATCAACCTCCGCACAGACGAGACCGAGCTTTTCGCCGTTGATGATAAGGGGTGTGTAATAAGAATAGGTATTGCCCCACTGGTTGTTCCACTCATAATACTCGTTTTGTTTTTCTCCGGAAAACCATGTGCGCCAGAGAAGTCCTCTCTCCATGGGATCTTCATAGTAATTGTCGCCGAGATAAATGAAACCTTCCCGTTCTTCATCCGGGATCCTCTCGCCGTCGATCATGTAGGTGGCGTAATATGTGGTCTCATCCATGGTGAGGAAATACGTGTAGGGGATATCAAAATCGACACGGGCCTGTTCAAATATTATGGTCCAGTACTCGTGAACATATGTGAAATAGAGAAGTTTTAACTCCTCAGAAAGATCGTCGGGATAAATGTCGTAATAGAGGGTTTTGCCGGGATATTCGGCAGAGAAAGCATCCCGAAAGGCATTATATGCCTCTCCGGGATCTTTGAAATCATAAGGAATGATCATATCCTTGTAATGCTTCTCATAGTATTCCTTATAGTCGATGAAGCGCTGTCCCTCATCCTGCATCAGAGTTGTGAGATAACCGCTGACATTCCTTATCTCGCCGCATTTAAGCTCTTTATATGTATTCATCTGAACAACATAGGTAAGAACTCCGCATGCGATAAGGCATATCACTATGAACGCAACAAAAAGAGCCGCGAATTTGAACAGCAGTCTGCGTTTCTTTTCCTCTTTTTTCAGATTATCCATAAGGCTCCTACTGCAGAATAAGTATTCTTACGTAGAATTTTACCCTTTAGGGCGGTAACGTGCAAGATAATAAATGGTTTATTCTGCGTTCACGAAGGGCCGAAACAGCGCATATACGCTATTTCGTGAGTATCATGCGGTCATTGTTAAGCTCTTCTCCGCTGGCCTTTGCGAAACGTTTTAACAGATCGTCAACGGTAAGAGACTTCTTTTCCTCGCCGCTTATATCAAGAATGATGTTTCCTCCGTCCATCATGATGAGACGGTTTCCGTGAGCAATGGCATCCTTCATGTTGTGAGTGATCATAAGTGTTGTAAGGTTGTCCTTTCTGACGATCTCCTCGGTCTTTTCAAGAACCTTGGCCGCGGTCTTTGGATCCAGAGCGGCGGTATGTTCATCAAGAAGAAGGAGCTTGGGCTTTCTCAAAGAAGCCATAAGAAGAGTCAGTGCCTGCCTCTGTCCGCCGGAAAGAAGTCCCACCTTTGAGGTAAGTCTGTCTTCAAGTCCAAGGTCAAGAGTCTTTAAGATCTCCCTGTAGCCCTCTCTTTCTTTATTTGTGATACCTACGTTAAGACCTCGCTTTTTGCCCCTTCTTGCGGCTATGGCAAGGTTTTCGTCGATACGCATTGTTGCTGCGGTTCCGAGCATTGGATCCTGGAATACCCTTCCAAGGAACTGTGCACGTCTGAATTCGGGCATCTTTGTTACATCGTTTCCGTCGATGATGATGCTTCCTTCATCAACGAACCAGGTGCCTGCGATGGCATTTAACAGAGTGGACTTGCCGGCTCCGTTTCCGCCGATGACGGTGACAAAATCACCTTCGTTGAGTTTTAAGGAAACCCCGTCAAGGGCTTTCTTTTCGTTTATGGTTCCGGGATTGAAGGTTTTTGATATGTTCTTTATCTCTAACATCTTATGCTGC
>JAEEIN010000012.1 GCA_016281385.1 Lachnospiraceae bacterium
AACAACAATAAGCACTTCGGCAATGGCCGTTACCAGAATGACGATGCGAAGGCTTAAACTCATGTCGGCGGTGGATGTGATCTCCCGGGCTATATATTCGTTTAACATACTGTCGACCAGAGCCGCCACATCCCTGACCTCGACAAGAACGGCTTCGTTCTGTACCACCGGAACCTTTGCATCGATATTGTCCCTTATCTGATCCACATAGTTCTCAAGGGTCTGCATGGTACGGCCCGCCACCATTAAGGAAAGACGGTTCTCGGGACCGGTCCTTTCGGTTATATCGTCTATGGTCTCGTTAACGATCTTTATTTTTCCGTAGATGTTGCTCTCGGGAAAGGTCTCACGGCCGCTTATGATGTTCCAGGCGCTGCCCGGGATCTCTTCGGAGACGACCTTCTTTAAATCCGTGATGGTCTCCATACTGACAATGGAACTGTGATACTTGGCAGCGTAAATGAGCATAAGAACAAGGCTTATGATGATGGGGATCACCAGCATAAGCACCAGACGATGACTCAGATCGCTGATCTGGCCGAGAATGCTCTTTTCTTTTCTGATCTTTTCCATCCCTTATCCTCAATAGCCTCGCGGTGCGATCTGTGAAACGTCCGTTTCGTCACTGAAGATCTGCTCCTCGGGGTGAATGACCTTATCCACCTCTTCTCCCGCTTTAAGAAGAAGAGCCGTCTCCATTAATTCCCTGCCGAGTTTTGGTGTACATTCTACGACGCAGTTTATTTTTCCCTGCTTAAGAACATCGATGGCTTCCTGTCCGCCGTCGATGGAAATGATTATGATATCGGTGCCCGGCGCAAAATCGGCAGCCTCTATCTCCGGAAGAGCTCCCAGTGTCATCTCGTCGTTATGGCTGAAAACCACATCGATGGTATCACCGTAGGTCTTTAAAAGATAGCGCATGCATTCCTCACCGCGGCTTTTTAAGAAATCTCCGTCTATGCTTTCAAGCACGGTCATTCTCTCATCCCCTGCGATGGCATCAAAAAATCCTGCCTGACGCTGTCTCATGGGAGTGGAATTCTCCGTACCCGTTATCTCAACAATATTTACCTGCTCCATTCCCAGACTGTCGGCCTTGCGGATCAGGTACTCACCCGCCATCACGCCCTCTTTGTAAAAATCGGCACCGATGAGACAGGTGGTAAGGCCTTCTTTTTCCGTGCTTATGTCACGGTCCACAAGAATAACGGGAATGCCCGCATCCTTTGCTTCCATGAGAACGTTGTCCCAGCCTTCCTCAACGATGGGAGAAAAGGCGATGACATCCACCTTATAGGCGATGAACCGCCTTATGGCCGCGATCTGATTCTCCTGCTTCTGGTTTGCGTTTTCAAGCATCAGGCTTATACCGTACTTATCCGCCGACTCCTCGATATCCCGGGTGTTGCCTATACGCCACGCGCTTTCCGATCCGATCTGGCTGAAGCCCAGCAAAAGTGCAGGTTCCTTTGTTTCTTCTGTTTTTTTTGTGCAGGCTGTTGATAAAAGTGCCGCAATGAGCAGCACACCCGCCAATACCTTCTTTATCATTCTGAACATACCCCGTTTCGTTCAAAATCTGATTGTAACCTCTTTTATAGTATTCCCTCGGAACCGCCTGCCGTCAAGTCATTATTTGCTTAATCCGCCGGGCGCAACAAAAAACGGACCGCTCTCCGCTAAAAGAGCAGTCCGTTTCTTTTTATACTCCCGTCCTTAGGCATCGGGAGCATCCTTCGGAGTGTCGGGCATTTTTTGTCTGCCTGAGGAGTCGGGCATGCCCTGACCTCCGCCCATTGCCCCCATGGAACCCATATCGTTGATATTAAGTTCAGAGGCATCTATAAGTGCATCAGGTTTATCTGCCTGTTCGCTGTCCGTTGAGGGAATGGTTCCCTCAAGCTGTCCTTTGATGCTTTCGCTTCTTAATTCCACAAACTTAAGCATTGCTTCAACAGCCGTATCGAATTCTTCGAGAGTACAGAACTTCGTAGGATCCTTTTCAACATATTCACGGATCATTTCGTAAGTGCTGTTTATAAGTTCGGTCATATAACCGCTCTCATAAAACTGTTCAATGAATTCAGAAAAATATTCGTGATAAGCTTCCGTGTATTCTTCGCTTGAAGTGATCCATGAGAACATGGGTCTGTCACTCGAATCCCCGGTAACGGATAAAGGTGTATCGATGGGGTCGTTGACAACGCTGGTTGCATCCTGACCCTGGAAGGTTCCAAAAGCTAAATTGTAATCCCAGGGGATCATGGACAGCAGTCCGTCTTCTTCGTACAGGTAATAGTTATGTACCATGGTTCCGGTATAGCTGTCGCCGTTTACAACAAAATTGTGTACTACCATGTAACGTAATACCGCATCAATATCCACTGCGCTTTCGATCTTCTCGCTGTCAGACTCTTCGATTCCCTCGCTGAGGTTTTTAAGCGAACTTATAAGGCGCTTTTTGTCCTTCTCGGTAACCGATGTCTTTGCACTTTCAAAGATCGTTGAATAGCTGTCCGTATCGTCGTCGGAGTACTGAAGCTTAACTTCGCTGTTTCCCATTCC
>JAEEIN010000117.1 GCA_016281385.1 Lachnospiraceae bacterium
CATTTAGTGTAACCGGAAGCCAGACAGAAGCCGGAAGCAGCGATAACAGCTTTACATATACCCTTAACGAGGGAACAGAGGCTGATAACTACGAGATCGAAAAGACAGAAGGAACCCTTACCGTAACGGCAGTGACCGACAAGGTAACGGTAACGATCACCGAGAAGGGCGGAAGCTATAAGTACGACGGAACAGAGAAGACTGCAGATGGATACACAGTATCGATCGACAACAATCTCTACACCGAGGCAGACTTTAGCTTCAGCGGAAACGCAAGTGTATCCGGAACAAATGCAGGCACCTACGACATGAATCTTACTCCTGCAGACTTCGTGAACACGAATGATAACTTTACCAATGTAGACTTCGTGATCGTAGACGGAGCGCTTGTTATCGATCCTTTGGACGTAACAGTGACCATCACAGGTAAAAACAACACGACCGAATACGATGGGGCAGAGCACGAAGTTGAAGGCTATGATGTATCCTCAAACAACGCTCTTTATAGCAAGGACTACGTTGAATTCTCAGGAACAGCATATGCGGCAAGAACCGAAGAAGGAACTTCCTACATGCTCCTTTCCAGGGATCAGTTCAGCAACACGGAGACAGGCAATTTCAATGTCACCTTTGAGGTAACGGACGGATTCCAGAAGATTACCGCTGTAGATTCTGAAGTAGTTGTAGTAATTACTGAGCATAGCGATGAAGTAGAGTATGACGGAAAAGAACATACCGTAACAGGATATGATGTAACATCCATCAGCAATTCACTCTACACCGCAGCAGACTTTGACTTTACCGGAGATGACAACGCATACGGAACGGAAGCCGGATACTATGACATGCACCTGACATCGGGTGACTTCTCGAACAATAGTGACAACTTCACAAACGTAACATTCGAGATAGTAGACGGAAAGCTCCATATCAAACCCGCAGAAGTTGTAGTAACCATCACAGGTAAAAACAACACGACCGTGTACGACGGAGCAGAGCACAGCGTTGACGGATACGACGTATCTTCAAACAATGCGCTTTACACAGAAAACTACATCGACTTTAACGGAACCGCACAGGCTTCAAGAACTGAAGAAGGTACCACTTACATGGGCCTTGCAAATGATCAGTTCACCAATACACAGACAGGCAACTTCGATGTTAAGTTTGATGTAACGGACGGATACCAGACCATTACTCCTGTAGGTACGGAAGTAGTAGTTACGATCACCGAGCACAGCGACAGAGTATCTTACGACGGAGCAACTCATACCGTAACGGGATACGACGTAAGTGCAAGCGATCCTCTTTATACCGAGAATGACCTCACATTCAAGGGAACTGCAAGTGTTGCAGGAACAAACGCAGGAAGCTACGACATGGAACTTACTGCAGATGATTTTGCAAACACAAGCAAGAACTTTACAAATGTAGTATTCGTAGTAGTGGACGGACAGCTCGTTATCGATCCTATCGATGTAACTGTAACCGTTACCGAGCACAGTGCAACATACACTTACGACGGTGAAGAACACGAAGTAACGGGATACGATGTAAGCTACAGCGATCCTCTCTACACCGTTTATGACTATACATTTACCGGAACTGACAGTGTAACAGGAACCGATGCAGGCACCTACGATATGCAGCTTGCAGCAGGTGACTTCACTAACACAAATACGAACTTTGGCAATGTAACATTCAATATCGTTGACGGACAGCTGATCATCGATGCAAGGGAAGGCGTGGTAGTTACCATCACAGGTCATACCCACAGCGATCCTTACGACGGAGCACTCCACTTCGTAGAAAACTACGATGTAAGCTCAAGCGATCCTCTTTATACCGTTGCAGACTTTGAATTTGATGGCGAAGCAAAGGCAGATAGAACTAACGCCGGAACCACCAATATGGGTCTTAACGGACAGCAGTTCACAAATACCAACGATAACTTCGCAGGTGTAACCTTTGAAGTAACAGACGGATACCAGACCATCGTTCCCATCAACACGACAGTCAACATCGTCGGAAACAACAACACGGCTGTTTACGATAAGAACGAACATAAGGTAACCGGTTACACCGCAACAGCAGAGTCTTCACTCTATGATGTAACAAATGACTTTAAGTTCACCGGAACCGCAGAAGCAAAGAGAACCGATCTTGGTACCACATACATGGATCTCAGCGGAAATCAGTTTGAGAACACCAACGAGAACTTTGCAAAGGTAGACTTCAATATCACCGACGGTTACCAGACCATCACAGGTCATGATGAGGTCATCGTTACCATCATCGGTCATAACTCCTCTGTCGATTACGACGGAGCAGAGCATACAGTTTCAGGATACGATGTATCCACCAACAATGCTCTTTACACCGAGAACGACTTCTCATTTGTCGGAACAAAGGCAGCCGAAGCTGCAAGAAAAGACGCCGGAACAACCTATATGGGACTTACCGGCGAGATGTTCAATAACAACAACAAGAACTTTGAAAACGTAACATTCAACGTGATCGACGGTTACCAGAATATCAAACCCATCAACGTAACGGTTGAGGTCAAGGGTAACACAAGCAGCGTTCCTTACGACAGCTTCGATCATGATGTAAGCGGATATACCTTCGAGGCAAGTTCAGATCTTTACACTGCAGACGACTTTGAATTTAGCGGTAAGGCTTATGCAACAAGAAAGAACGCAGGAAAGACTAACATGGGACTTGAGCCCGAGCAGTTCGCAAACACCGGTGAGAACTTCGGAACGGTAACATTCAACGTAACAGACGGTTACCAGGAGATCACTCAGATCGAAACAACAGTCACCGTAACAGGTCACCACAATTCATCAGTTTACGATGGAACCGAACATTCCGTATCAGGCTACGATGTAAGTCTTAATGACCTCTACACAGCAGATGACTTCACCTTCACAGGTAAGGCAGAGGCAGCAAGAACCGATGAAGGAACCACATTGATGGGTCTTAAAGAGAGCCAGTTCGTAAACACCAACGGCAACTTCTCAAAGGTTACCTTCGAGATCGTTGATGGTTACCAGAACATCACACCTGTAACTGATCCGGTTGTTGTTAAGATCACAGGTAACAACGATACCAAGACATACAACGGAAAAGCACAGTTTGCAGAAGGCTTCACAGCTGTAGCAGACAACAAGCTCTTCATTACCGAAGGTGAGAACAAGTTCTTCACATTCGACGGAAATGACAAGGCAGAAAGAACCGATGCCGGAACAACCTACATGGGACTTGCTTCCGAGCAGTTTGCAAAGGCAACGGATAACTTCGCAAACGTATCATTCGAGATCGTAGCAGACGGTTACATGACCATCGAAAAGAAGGCTGTAACAGTTACCGCAGACAACTACACCAAGGTTTACGACGGCGAATTCGTTAAGGATTCCGACCTGACATTTACCATCGACGGTCTGGTTGAGGGCGACTCCGAGGATCTTATCAAGATGAACGGACCCGCACTTGCGGATGGCGAGGTTAAGGATGTAAAGATCAACGAAGACGGTTCTGTAGGCTCCTATAAGATCACATTCTACGATCAGGGTCAGTATGAGGACCAGGGTAACTACACAGTTTCATTTGAAGACGGCGAATGCACCATCACAAAGAGACCTATAACCGCAAAGGTTAACAATGCAACAAAGACATACGGATCATCCGATCCCGATTTCTCATTCCTCTTAAGCGAAGAACTTAAGGGTGAGGACAAGCTTTCATACGAATTCAGCCGTGAAGCCGGTGAAGACGTAAGAAGCGAAGGCTACAAGATCTACCTTTCTTTCGATACCAAGAAGGCAGTAGCTCCCGCAGATGATGATGAGAATATCAATATCCTGCGTGCAGTAGCAATAAGTGATGCTAACAGCAACTACGATATTACAGTTGAGACAGGCACACTCATGATCACACCTAAGGCTGCAACGATTACCGTAAACAATGCCACCAAGCTTGTGGGCGCACAGGATCCTACATTTACAGGTAAGATCTCAGGCGTACTTTCAAAGGATAAGGCAGGACTTAAGGTAAGATATGTCAGAGCAGAGAAGGGTGAAGCAGTTGGCGAGTACAAACTCACAGCTAAGTACACTGACAACGCTAACTACAATATCAAGGTTAAGACAGGTATTCTTACCATTACGGAAGAACAGCCCGGACCCGGACCTCAGCCTGAGGAACCCGAACCCGAAGAGCCCGAACCCGAGCAGCCCGAACCTGAGCAGCCCGAACCCGAGCAGCCCGAACCCGAGCAGCCCGAACCCGAGCAGCCCGAACCTGAGCAGCCCGAACCTGAGCAGCCTGAACCCGAGCAGCCCGAGATAGTCATCGATGATGAGCCGACACCTTTGGCACCCACCGTTGACATCCCTGAGGAGGACGTACCGCTCGCACCTGCTGAAAAATGCTGGATCCACTGGATCATACTTCTTGATACTCTCATCTATGCTATCTACGCAGTAGTTCGTGTAGTAAGCGTCAGAAAGAAAGAAGAAGAGGAAGAGAAGCAGACAGCTCAGAACTAAAGGAAGGAGGAAGCAGATCATGGAAGAAAACAACGTTCAGATGAATGAAAACGTGGAACTTAACACGGAAGAAAAGAAGGACGAAAAGAAGAGTAAGGGCAGACTTGCCGATGTGTTGATGACACTTCTGGCAATCGCAGTACTGGTTGTCTGCTACTTCTTCTGGGGATGCAAGTACGATCTCCCCGCAACGATCCTTGCGATCGTTGTTATCCTGGCCGGAAGCGCACTCATCTACATGCAGCACAAGCGTGCAAACAAGGATGAGGAAAAGAAGGCAGAGGCTTAAGATTCAACAAACATCAAGGCGGACGCGAAAGCGCCCGCCTTTTTGCATGCCGGAATGAGAAAACGTTTTCTTTTTCCCTTGACATATCCTTCCTGATATCGTATCATTGTTTATGGAAAACGATTTCCAAAACGAGGGAGGCATAAAGATGTATTCAATAAAGGATGTGGCCGATAAGGCCGGTGTAGCTACTTCTACAGTATCTAAAGTTCTTAACAATTATCCCAACGTCAGCGCTGCCACGAAGAAGAAGGTAAACGAAGCCATCAAGGAACTCAACTACGTTCCCAACGCCGTTGCCGCAGCTCTATCAAGCAAGCAGTCAAGCAGGGTTGCGATCTTAATGAATCAGACGACTCAGACCACAGCCATCGACGAGATAGACATGCAGTACTTAACAGGTGCCATCGTAAAGGCCAAGGAGCTGGGACTTGATGTGATCACCATCTTCTTTTCCATGCTTCAGGACAAGACCGTTGACGAGATAGCAATATATTTAAGGTCCCAGAGTGTCAAAGGCCTTGTGATCTACGGTCTTTCAAGAGAAGACAAGACGCTTATCGAGCTTATCAACCGGGAAGAATTCAAATGTGTCCTGATCGACGCACCCATAGTGAATCCCTCGACCTCATGCGTCTGGATCAACCAGGCTCAGGCCCAGTACGATGTTGCAAAGTCCGTTCTTTCCACCAATCCCGCAAGGTCGATCCTTTATATCTCGGGAAAAGAAAACGGTTTTGTCACCGCTGAAAGAAGAAAGGGTATGCAGCGTCTCTGCGAGGAGTCAGGCATCGAACTTACGGAAATGTGCGGAAACTTCTCCGAGCTTCAGGCACGTAACATAACCATGGAGCACGCAAACAACTTCGACATGATCGTCTGTGCTTCAGATATAATGGCCATCGGTGCTATGAAGGCACTTACGGAGATGGACATCTTCAGACCGGTCTGCGGCTTTGACGGAATCACCCTTATGGGGTACGTTGGCAAGCAGATGGCCACCGTCAAGCAGGACTTTTACAGGCTGTCATCCATAGCCATGAGCGAGATCCGTGATCTCTTAAACGGAGGCGAGGGCCGCGAGGTCATCTCTGAGCACGAGATCGTGAGACTTCAGTATCTGGATATCATCTGTTAGGGAGGAAAAACAAAATGTCATTACGAGCAGATATGCAAAAAGAAGTAATGCTTCTTAATCTTGAAAAAGAGCTTGAAAGAAGAGCACAGGAAAATTACAAAAAGACCGTTAAAGAGTGCTCCGACAAAGAGCTTTACTATATCTTACTTAAGCTTACAAAGGAAATGACGGAATTATCCGAGCGCATCAGCGGAGAGAAGAAGGTTTATTACATTTCCGCAGAGTTCCTTATCGGTAAGCTTTTATCCAACAATCTCATCAATCTCGGTCTTTATGACAAGATCAACGAGATCCTTACAAACAACGGGAAGAAACTTTCCGACATTGAAGAGTACGAGCCCGAACCCAGCCTCGGAAACGGCGGCCTCGGCCGTCTTGCGGCATGTTTCCTTGATTCCATCGCAACCCTCGGCCTTCACGGCGACGGTATCGGCCTTAACTATCACTTCGGCCTCTTTAAGCAGGTATTCAGAAACAAGCTTCAGAAGGCTGAAAAGAACGACTGGATCGAGGATAAGTCCTGGCTCATCGATACAGGCATCACCTTCCCCGTTCACTTCGGAGACATGACCGTTCAGTCCCACCTTTACGACATCGACGTTGTGGGCTACAGAAACGGCATAAACAAGCTGCATCTTTTCGATATCGAGTCTGTTGACGAGTCCATCGTTGAGCAGGGCATTGATTTTGACAAGAAGGCCATTAAGAAGAATCTTACACTTTTCCTTTACCCCGATGATTCCGATGAGGCAGGTAACCTTTTAAGAGTTTACCAGCAGTATTTCATGGTATCCAACGCAGCTCAGCTGATCCTTCGTGAACTTAAGGAGCAGCAGTACGATCTGAGAAGAATGTACGATTACTGCGTGATCCAGATAAACGATACACACCCCACAATGATCATCCCCGAGCTTATCAGGATCCTTGTAAACGACAAGGCATTCTCCATGGATGAAGCAATTGAGGTAGTATCAAAGACCTGTGCATACACCAACCACACCATCCTTGCGGAAGCTCTTGAAAAGTGGCCGCTTGAGTACATCGAGAAGGTTGCTCCCCAGCTTGTTCCCATCATCAGGGAACTTGACAAGAAGGTTCGTGCAAAGCACAGAGCAAAGGCCGTTCAGATCATCGACTCCGAAAAGCGCGTGCACATGGCTCACATCTGCATCCACTACGGCTTCTCCGTAAACGGTGTTGCTGCGATCCATACGGACATCTTAAAGAAAACGGAGCTTAATGCTTTTTACAAGCTCTATCCCGAGAAGTTCAACAACAAAACAAACGGTATCACCTTCCGCCGTTGGCTCCTTTCCTGCAATCACGAGCTTGCGGACTATATTTCCGAACTCATCGGCGAGTCCTATAAAAAGGATGCAACACAGCTTGAGAAGCTTCTTGAGTTCATCGACAACGAGATGGTCCTCGACCGTATAGCCGAGATCAAGAAGGACTGCAAGAAGGAACTCTGCGCATACCTTAAGGAAAAAGAAGGCATTGTTGTGGATCCTCACTCCATCTTTGACATCCAGGTCAAGAGAATGCATGAGTACAAGCGTCAGCAGATGAATGCACTTTACATCATACACAAGTATCTTGAGGTAAAGCACGGCAAGAAATTAAGCACTCCCGTAACCTTTATCTTCGGCGCAAAGGCAGCACCTGCTTATGTCATAGCACAGGATATCATTCACCTTATCCTTGTTCTTGCGGAGATCATAAACAACGATCCCGAGGTAAACAAGTACATGAAGGTTGTAATGGTTGAGAACTACAACGTAAGCTATGCAGAGAAGCTGATCCCCGCCTGCGATATTTCCGAGCAGATCTCCCTTGCATCCAAGGAAGCAAGCGGAACCGGTAACATGAAGTTCATGTTAAACGGTGCGGTTACTCTCGGTACCAGCGACGGCGCAAACGTTGAGATCCACGAACTTGTGGGTGATGACAACATCTACATCTTCGGTGAATCTGCGGATCAGGTCATCAAGCACTATGCTAAGGCCGACTACGTTTCCAAGGACTACTACAAGAACTTCAAGGTCATCCGCGAGGCTGTTGACTTCATCGTAAGCGAGAAGTGCTTAAAGGCAGGTATCAGGGAGAATCTTGAGAGACTTTACAACGAGCTCATCAATAAGGACTGGTTCATGACACTTCTCGACCTCGAGGCATATATCGAGAAGAAGGACGAGGCTCTTGCAGACTATGAGAACCGTTCAAAGTGGAAGAGAATGATGCTTACCAACATCGCAAAGGCAGGCTTCTTCTCATCCGACCGTACCATTGAGGAATATAACCGCGATATATGGCGTCTTGGTGAATAAAATGGTAAAATGTTTTCGGGCAGAGTTTTTCTGCCCGAAACTTAACTTTCCTTTCTGAATTAAAGGAGAAATCTTATGCGTGCAAGCGGAATTTTATTACCTGTTTTCTCCCTTCCCGGCAAGTACGGGATCGGCGGATTTACAAAGGAAGCATACAAATTCGTTGATTTTTTAAAGGCTGCCGGCCAGAAATACTGGCAGATCCTTCCCCTTGGCCCCACGGGTTACGGCGATTCACCCTATCAGTCCTTCTCAACCTTCGCGGGCAATCCCTATTTCATAGATGTGGACGAGTTCGTTAATGAAGGCTTTTTAAGGGAAGAAGAATGCTGGGAATTCGACGCTACGGGCGACGACGAGTATATCGATTACGAGAAGCTTTATTTCAATCGTTTCAAGCTCCTTCGCATCGCCTTTGAAAGAAGCAATATCAGGAACAACAAACTGTTCCTTGAATTTATCGAAGACAACGCCTATTGGCTTGACGACTATGTTCTTTTTATGGCTGTAAAGAACAGCTTTGAAGGAAAGGCATGGATCGAGTGGGACAAGGACATCCGTGTCCGCACTCCCGAGGCGGTTAAGGAGTATTCCGAGAAGTTCGCTCACGAAATGGACTTTTACCGGTTCCAGCAGTTTTATTTTTCCAAACAGTGGAAGGCCCTTAAGTTCTATGCAAACGAGGCCGGGATCAAGATCATCGGCGATATTCCGATCTATGTGGCATTTGATTCTTCAGATGTATGGGCCAATCCCGAACTCTTTGACCTTGATGAGGAGAACCTTCCCAATAAGGTTGCGGGCTGTCCTCCTGATGCTTTTGCGGCAACGGGCCAGCTTTGGGGCAATCCTTTGTATGTATGGGAATATCATAAAAAGACCGGCTATGACTGGTGGTTAAAGCGCATCGGTTATTGCTTCGACCTTTATGATGTTGTACGTATCGACCACTTCAGGGGCTTTGACGAGTATTATACCATCCCCTACGGAGATGCAACGGCGGAGTTCGGTGAGTGGAAGAAGGGCCCCGGTTACGATCTTTTCGAAGCAATCAACAACAAGCTTGGCGACAAGGAGATCATTGCGGAGGACCTTGGCTTCCTTACAGATTCCGTAAGAGAACTTGTTAAGAAGACCGGCTATCCCGGAATGAAGATCCTTCACTTCGGCTTCGGCGGAGATCCCGCAAACGAGTATCTGCCTCATAATTATACCAAAAACTCCGTTGTTTATACCGGTACTCATGACAATGAGACCTCCAGGGGCTGGTACAAGCGTTTATGCGAGACCGAACCCTACTCTCAGGAGTATTTCGACGACTACACCGGAAACGAGTTCGTAGACACCGCAGCGGATGTGATGATCCGCATGGCAATGTCTTCCGTCTGCGATACGTGTATCATAATGATGCAGGATTATTTAAATCTCGACAATTCCGGAAGGATAAACGTTCCCTCCACCCTCGGCACCAACTGGCGCTGGCGCATGGAGGATAATGCCTACGATGACATCCTTGCCGAGCAGATCGCACACATCACAAAGGTGTTCGGAAGGTGACTATATTTTTTCTTAAGATTTATTAATCAGTATTTCATTTTTTGACAAAGCCTTTTTAAATTCTCTCCCTTAGTATGGTTTATGAAAATAATAAACCTACAGGGGAGAGTTTTTTATGAAAAAGAAATGTTTGGTTATGCTGTTACTTGCAACGACGCTGGTTTCCTCAATCTTCGCAGGATGCGGAAAGAAGAAAACGGCGGCTGATCCCACTCAAACAAGTGTGGATGACGGATTTATGTACGTGCCCAAGATCGATACGATTACCGCAGGAAGCGGTGAAGAGATCGGGTCTATGGAGTTAAGAGACGGAAAGCTGATCTATCCGGTTTACACGTATGACGATGATTACAACATCAAATCACTTAAGCTTCACGTTCAGGACAGGGACGGTGGAAACGAATCGGAAACGGAGATCGAGAATATCTTTACCGATGATAAGTATGCCCAGAACTTTGGCTTTGTGGGCGATACCATTGAAGCACTGGTTGTTACCTTTAAGGAAGAAAAAACCGAATACGCACTGGCCAAGTTTGACAAGAGCGGAAAGTTCGTATCCGATGTACCGCTTAAGAATATCGATGACAGCGGATATTTAAGATGCGCAGGTATCGACAGGGATGGATTTGCTTACATAATGAGTGATGAATACGCCTTCAAGGTTTCTTCCGAGGGCGAGGTTGTTTCCAGTGTAAGGCTTCCGGAAAATGTCATGAATCCTTTCATGGATAATGATGGAAACTTTTATGTGACCTCTTACGGAAAAGGATATGAGATCACCGGTGTTGACTTTGACAAGAAATCTTTGACAGAAAAATGGGAAAACGTTCCCACGGACGCAGATTCGATCTTTGATATAGGCGACGGCAGGTTCCTTATCTTTACCCAGGATGCCATCTTTGAATACGCAAAAGAAGCGGGTGAAGCTACAGAGATAGTCAAGTACATTGATATGGATATGCCCACCGCAAATCCCTTCGCAGCATGGAAAAATGAGGATGGTACTTACACATATATCTATCAGGACTGGATGGGAGGAAAGGATAATCCCGACCGCGTAACCTTAGAGAAGGTTGAAAAGACCGGAGAAGAGAAGACAAAGATCTATTTTGCGACAGGATACGCAAACGAAGAATTAAAGAATGCCATCAGGACCTTTAACAGAACCAGTCAGGAATACAGGATCGAGATGACTGAATATATGAACCAGGAGACCTGGGATTTTGATATAGACAGATTCAACGCAGATATGTCTTCGGGCAAAGTCGATGTTGTTGCGGTAAGGGATCTGTATGACTCCTTTAAACCCGAGAATTATATCGATCTTAAGACTTACATTGACAACGATGCCGATATCAGCCTTTCGGATTACTTTGAAAACGTATTCAAGGCCTGCGAACAGAAGGGTAAGCTCTATACGCTTCCCACTTCCTTCACTGTCAGCGGATTCGGTGCGAACACAGATTTCGTTGGCAAGGATGAGAAGTTTACCTTTGACAGGTTCCTTGAGCTTATAAAGAACAGCAACGGAAAGAAGATCCTTCCCGAGTACATAGCTCCTGCATTCATTTCCGAGTGCATCGCCTTTGCAGGCAATCGTTTTGTGGACTATGAGAACGCAAAGTGCGATCTTAACAATGATGATTTTATAGCGCTTCTTGATTATGCTAAGAATCTTCCTTTATCCTATGATGACGATCCTGCGTTCATGGATTTTGACTTCTACGGATCGATGCAGAAGGGTGAGACCGTTTTATTCAATCTCAGCGTATACGATGCTATGGAAGTTCAGATCATCAACAAGGTTCTGGGTGACAAGCTTAATGCCGTAGGTTATCCCGGCGAAAACGGCGGAGAATTCGCATTCAACATTGCAGAGAATTATGCGATACCCACAAACAGCAGCAACAAAGACGGCGCGTGGGCATTCTTAAAGACACTCCTTCAGGATCAGTACCAGGGCGGAGATTATTTAAACGGATTCCCGGTAAAGAAGAAGTTCTACGAGCAGAAGATCGATAACCTTATGAACGGCAAGTCCACTTACGGCGGCGGTGCAGTCACAAGCGGAAACACCACCATCGAGGTTGGTGCACCCACCAAGGAAGATGTGCTTATGCTTAAGGATATCATCGACAGGGCAAGCATTGTCATGAATAAGGACAATGGATTGATGGATATAATCAACGAAGAACTTACGGATTACAAGAAGGGCGGCAAGAGTGCTGCGGAAGTTGCAGAGATCATGCAGAACCGTGTAAGCATCTACCTTTCCGAGAAATATGAATAATTGACCTTTATCAGATAAAAAAGGGCGGTCCCGATGAATTGTCTCGGGATCGCCCTTTTCAACTGCTTAGAAAACCTTGCGGCTCATATTTGAGTTGTGGTAAGCGGGATCTTTGGTAACGTCTTCTCCAAACCATTCGGGAGGAATGAAAGCCACTGCTTCTTCTTCCGAATCAAATTCAACTTCCGCCATGATAAGGGGAGAGAAGGGTTCATGGAACTCGTCAAGCTCAATGGTGTATTTCTCAAAGGGGATACGGTAGCGGGTCTTTGAGATGATGTTGCCGTCGGCCTTCGCCAGCAGATGCTCAAAGGATTCCCGGGTAAGGGGGAGATTGTATTCCTCCCTGACCATCATTCCCTGACCTTTGTAAGTAAGATAGTATTCATCCCCGTCCCTGCGGACCCGCACCACGGGATTTGTGGAGAGATATCCCTGAACCAGTTCGGTGTGGGGATAAGGGGAATGATCAAACTTATCTATGTCTACCAGAAATTTTCTTTCTATTTCCATAATTATGTCCTTTACGTATTCAAAGTGTGGAATTGTTCCGCACAATTTAGTATAATTAAACGGTGGGTAAAAGCCAAGGGGTTAATTGGCAAATAACAAAAAACGAGGTAAAAAACTATGCAGATTGGTGTATTTTTGGGTGAAGGTTTTGAAGAGGTTGAAGCTTTGACTCCCGTGGATCTCTTAAAGAGAGCGGGTCACAACGTGTTAACAGTGTCGGTAAGCCACAGTCATCATGTTATGGGTGCACACAGCATCATGGTCAAAGCTGAGTATTGTATCGATGAAGTTCATCTTGATAATTTCGATGTTCTGATCCTTCCCGGAGGCGGCGGATACAAGAATCTTGAAAAGTGCGACGCACTTATGAGAAAAGTTAAGAAATTCAATGAAAAGGGTAAATTCCTTGCGGCTATCTGTGCAGCACCCACCATTTTCGGCCGTCTTGGCATTTTAGCCGATAAGAAGGCTACCTGCTTCCCGGGAATGGAAGCGGACCTTTTTGATGCAACCTATACAGGTGCTGAGGCAGAATGGGACGGAAACATCATTACGGGCCGTTCCGCAGGCTGTGCGGTTCCTTTTGCTTTAAAGATAATCGAAGCTTTGGACGGAAAAGAAGCGGCTGCCAAAATGGCAGGGGGAATTTATTACGATCATTATTGATGACAGGAGATGCTATGAACGCAAAAGAAATCGTTAAAGAGTACGGACAGGAACAGCTTTTAAGATTCGAGGACAGATTATCCGCTGAGGAGAAGGCTAAACTTTATGCCCAGATCGAGTCCCTGGATTTTTCCGTACTTGATGAGCTTAAAAAGAAAGCGGGAGATCTTCACAAAGGTGAGATCACTCCCCTTAAGGCAATGGAGTTATCCGAGATCAAGGCCCGTCATGACGAACTTGAAAAGGCGGGTCTTGATGCAATAAAGGCAGGTAAGGTGGGAGCCGTTTTACTTGCGGGCGGAATGGGCACAAGGCTTGGTTCCGACAATCCCAAGGGTATGTACAATATCGGTATCACAAGGGAACTCTACATTTTTGAATGCCTTATAAACAACCTGATGGACGTGGTTAAGAAGTCCGGTACATATATTCACCTTTTTGTTATGACCAGCGATCTTAATTACGAGTCCACTACGAACTTCTTTAAGGAGAAGAAGAATTTCGGATATCCCGATGAATATATAACCTTCTTCAAGCAGGAAATGGCACCTGCCTGCGATCACGACGGCAAGGTATTTCTTGAGGAGCCCGGCAAGGTTGCCGTATCCCCCAACGGAAACGGCGGCTGGTTCTTATCCATGATGAAGACAGGGGTACTTAAGAAGGTAAAGGATGCGGGCATTGAATGGCTCAATCTTTTCGCAGTGGACAATGTATGTCAGCGTATCTGCGACCCCGTATTCATAGGCGCTACCCTTCTTGAAGGAAGGACCATAGGCGCAAAGGTAGTAAGAAAGAACGATCCCGACGAGAGAGTTGGCGTTATGTGCCTTGAGGACGGCCGTCCTTCAATCGTTGAGTATTACGAGCAGACAGAGCAGCTTAGAAACACCCTTGATGAAAGGGGAGAGAGAGTATACAACTTCGGTGTTATCTTAAATTACCTCTTTAACGTTGCCGAGCAGGAGGAGATCGCAAACACCAGCCTTCCTTATCATGTGGTTGAGAAGAAGATCCCATACATCGACGAAAAGGGCAACACCGTTAAGCCTGAGGCACCAAACGGTTTCAAGTTCGAGCAGCTTGTTCTTGATATGATCCATCTTGGTAAGAGCTGTCTTCCTTTCGAGGTAGTAAGAGAGTACGAATTCGCTCCTGTTAAGAACAAAGAGGGTGTGGATTCGGTTGAGAGCGCAAGAGAGCTTCTTAAGAAAAACGGTGTGGTACTGTAATGGATAAATACGCCTCCTTTATGGAGAAGATCGAGAAAAGGCGGGTGAACCTTCACGGGTTTATGGTGTTTGAAAAGGGTGTTAAGACCTTTGAGCACTATTACCGTCACTTTAACGAGGATTCCCTTCACCGCATGTATTCCGTGGCCAAATCCTTTACGGCCATTGCAGTGGGATTCATGGTGGATGAAGGAAAAATAAAACTGTCCGACCGTATCTGCGATCATTTCCCCGAGTACGAGCCTGAGGGCGGTTTCCATCCGTGGCTGTATGAGACCACGGTGGAAGATTGTCTGACGATGCAGACCTGTTACTCCAAAACCACTTATCTGTTGTTTGAAGATAAGGATTATGTGAAGAGCTTCTTTACGGGAAAGCCGGATCACAGACCGGGATGTGTCTTTGCCTATGATACTTCCGCCGCCCAGGTAATGGGAGCGCTGGTGGAGAAGCTTTCGGGCATGGATCTTTTGGATTATCTGAGGGAAAAAGGCTTTGACCGAATTGGTCTATCCAGGGAAACCTATATGATAAAGGAGCCGGGAGGCCGCTCACTGGCAGGCTCGGGCCTTGTATGCAAGCTTAAGGACGTGGCAGCGGCCATAAACTTTATAGCCGCAGACGGAGTTGTTGACGGAGAGAGGCTTTTAAGTCACGAGTATATCGGGAAGATGACTTCCTTTATCACCGCGACTTCTCTTCGGGGCAATCTTGATGAGATAAACGGCTACGGCTATTATTTCTGGAGAACCAGAGAACCGGGGTGCTGCATGTACGGAATGGGCGGTCAGCTGGCCCTTGTTTTTCCTGATAAGGAGCTTGTATTTGTCTGCATGGCGGATACTCAGACAACGGACGGATTAAGTCATTTATATGACGCATTTTACGATCACATTTACGGAGAATGAAAAATGGTGGAATTTGACAGAGAAAAAGGCGCAATAGAGATGACCTTCGAGGAGAATGCAATGGGTCTTTCGAAGGCATCGCTTCATTTTGCGGAGAAGGTATGTAAGATCGAGAACGGGGAAGGGGCATATGTCATTTCCTACGGAACCGCCGAGGAGCCTGCGGAGATAGTATTTCCCGGAACGCAGCTTAAGACCTTCGCAAGCGGCGAATGGACCGACGATCATACATTCCTTGTAAAGTTTGATGTGGTTGAGGAGGACTTCTCACCCGTGTTCTTTGAATTCGGATTTTCCGGAGAAAATGCGGTAAGCGCACATTTTAAGAATACTTCCGAACCCGAATTCTTAAGAAACTTCTCGGGCTTTGCCGGTGGCGTGTTTAAGCGCAAAAGAAAGATATGGACAAATCGCAAAAAAATGGTAAGATAACCACATAAGCCTCCCAAGCTTTGGGAGGCTTTTTGTGAGAAGGGGTTGAAAGCACTTACAGAAGGAGAGAATGACATGGAATTAAAACTTCTTATGAAGACGGCGCGTATGGCCGTTATTGAGATCTGTGACGGAAACAAATTTGAGACGGAGAATGAATTTACCATTCGAGTCAATGGAGAAACATATATGACTACGGGCAGGACCGTTGTTTCAGTATACGGCCTTGAACCCAATACAGACAATGTAGTTACGGTGATCAGGGAACACAGTACTGAGGAATTGCATTTCCATACGGATCTTGAGACCGTGACTTTGGATGTTAAAGCTTTTGGTGCAAAGGGAGACGGAGTTTCAAACGATACACCTTTCATTCAGGCAGCCATATCAAGCTGTCCAAAGGGGGGACGTGTTGTTGTTCCTGCGGGGGTATATAAGATATATCCCATATTCTTAAGAAGCCATATTACATTTGAAATACAGAAGGATGCGGTTCTGTCCGCATTTACCGACAGGGAGAATTTCCCCATACTTCCGGGAAATGTTCCCTCAAACGATGAGAAGGGTGAGTACTTCCTGGGAACCTGGGAAGGAGAGCCCGCACCCATGTTTGCGGGTATCATCACGGCTGTAAAGGTCAAGGACACCACAGTCTGCGGCGAAGGAACCATTGACGGATGCGCATCGGAAGAAAACTGGTGGTTTGAACCCAAGAAGATAAGGATCGCCACAAGGCCCAGAATGATCTTCTTTGATCAGTGTAAGGACATGAGAGTTCAGGGTATCACCGTTAAGAATTCACCTTCATGGAACCTTCATCCTTACTTCAGCAAGGATCTTGGCTTCTACGATCTTAAGATCATAAGCCCCAAGATTTCACCCAATACCGACGGACTTAACCCCGAATCCTGCAAGAACGTAAATATCGTAGGCGTTTATTTCTCGGTGGGAGATGACTGTATTGCCATAAAGTCGGGAAAGATCTATATGGGAGCCAAGTATAAGACTCCTTCCAAGGGCCTTTCAATAAGAAAGTGCCGTATGCAGGACGGACACGGTGCCATCGTTATCGGAAGCGAAAATGCCGGCGGCGTAAAGGATCTTCTTGTGGAGGACTGTGAGTTTAAGAATACCGACAGGGGCTTAAGGATAAAAACAAGGCGCGGTCGGGGCAAGGACGCTGTGGTTGACGGTGTGACCTTCAATCGTATCGATATGGATCATGTAATGACTCCTGTGGTCATTAATGAGTTTTATTTCTGCGATCCCGACGGACACAGCGATTATGTACAGACAAAGGAAGCTCTTGAAGTGGATGAAAGAACTCCTGAGCTTGGAGACTTCCTCTTTAAGGATATCAAGGCAACCAACTGCCATGTGGCTGCATCATATATCTACGGTCTTCCCGAAAAGAAGGTAAAGAGTGTCAGATTTGAAAATGTTGACATTTCATTTACGGATGAACCCGTAGCGGGAGTTCCGGCAATGATGGACGGAGGTGATCCCATGACAAGGTGCGGACTGTTCGCAAAGAATGTGGAGAATCTGGAACTTGAGAATGTAACCGTAACCGGCCAGGAAGGGCAGGCATTTATCATCGAACAATAACGTAAAAAATGTAAGAACCGCGCAGGCTGCGCGGTTCTTTTTAATTCTTGTTGATGCTTCCGGGAGTTGTCCCGTAGACCTTCTTAAATGCACGTCTGAAGGAATTCTGATTGTTGTATCCCACCAGCGCATATACATCTGTAAGAGGTACGTCTCCGCCTTTTATCAGCTCCATGGCTTTTTTCATCCTGATGTTTTCAAGGAAGGATGAGAAGTTTTCGCCGGTCTTCTGTTTGAAAAGATGGGAGAAGTAGGTCTCGGAGATACTGAATTCGTCCGAGATCTTGTTAAGGCAAAGAAGTGAATCGGCGTAATTTTCCTTGATATATGTAACGATGCTGTCTATGAGATTTCCGTCCGCATTCTTTTCTGCAAACAGATCCGCAAGTTCGGAAGCTATGGTCTCGCAGGTACGGAAGGAAAGCTTTTCTTCAAATTTCTCATCAAGATCCTTAAGCGCTGTCTCGTCGGTTCCCGTAGGAAGCTCGAACCTTGCCTTGATAAGGGTATTCCTGATATCCGTAAGCAGGAACTGAAGCACATTTACCGGCAGGGATCTTTCCACCAGATTTTCCTTGTGAATGAGCCTTAGAAGCTCCATGGCCTGTGTCTTGTTTCCGTTTGTTACGAAATGATTGAGCTTTGCGGAAAATTCCGGCGGATAGTAGAAGGACTTGGAATCCTTCTTTATATATTCGTAAGGAAGGAAAATGTAGTTCTTCGAAGTGTATGTTACCGCCTCGTTTGCCTGCTCGTAGCTTTCCCAGACATTCATGAGGGTCTGTGTTGTTTTTCCTATTCCGGCGAAGAGCCACAGGCTGTACTTATCAAGCATTTCATCGTGAAGATGGATTATGGCATTCTGTACCGCAAGAAGATAATCCGTATGTTCAACCTCGGAGCAGGTGACCAGAACACCCAGGGAATGTTCCCCCGATATGAAATAGTGAAGGGGCTTCTTTAACGCGTTTTCAAGGAATCCGACAATGAATTCCAAAACTTCGGTGGCGATACCCTCGTTTTCGGTGGAAACCATCTCACCGGTCTCGGCGCTGTCGTACACCACGATCTGCATTGCCTTGAAATAGCACTCACTGTCCGGAATCGCCAGATACTCGTGTATGTAGTGAACTTCGTCCTCCGAACTTAAACCCGTAACAAGAAGCTGTCTGACGTAGGAGCGTCTGATGATGGGCTTCTGGCTGTCGATAAGGTTTGCCAGCTGGTTTCGCTCCTCTATTGACTCATCCAGTTCCTTACTGATCTCGAGGATGGGACGCACGTTATTCCTGCTTGCGGTAACAACAAACATGGCACCAAGAAGCAGGAGAGCAACGCCGATGGCAAGATAGATGATACGCTGCATTCCCACGGCACTTTTTTCATCAAAAGTGGGAAAGCCGTAATAGAAGATAAAGCCGGTGGAATCGGAAACGGTACGTCCGAGAGTCATTCCGGAGGGAAGGTCTTTTCCGCGGACCCGGGCAATATCGTTTTCATAGGTAAGATCCGTTACGATGGAAGTGATATCACTGCCGGTGGTATCGGCGGAAAGGATAAAGCGCTCCGTTTTCGGATCGTATATCGAAATGTAGGAAGGTACATTGTCGTTAAAGCCCAGCATGTTATAAAGTTTTGCACGGTCGATGACAAAAATCGCACGTACGTCCGCATCAAGGAAATAAAGATCGTCGATATTGATCATGTAAAGGTAGTAATTGGTTCCGGAGTTGGGCTGGAATTCAGAAAAGGGAAAGAAGGTGTTGTAGCTTTCTTCATCCATTAAAGTGGCAAACCAGGCATCCTCCAGCATTGCAGGATATTTCTTGATCCAGTCATAGAAATGATGCTGGGTTATAAAATAGGAAGAACCCAGAACATAACCGGATTTCGGAAAGTAGTAATATATTTCCTTAACCGGCAGGAGAGAATCGGAGTAAATGTTTACCGCCAGCATGTTGCTTAAGGAATGCCCCGTTGCGAGAAATGCTTCATTATCCTCCGTCTGATTGGCGATCCTGCGAAAATCCGGTTCCTGAAGGAGCTGTCTGCACTGGGTATCCATGATCTTTAAGGTACCCTCAAACTGCTCGATACGTCCGGACATAGAAGAAACAGCCTGATAATTGTAAGAATCACGGCTGTTATCCATTGCGGTGTAATATAACTGTCCGAAAAGAATGAGAATGACGATCAAAAACACGCTGTATGAGACTGCAACCTTTAACATGGTACGGTATGCACGTTCATTTTTTGTTATATCCGGCTTGTTTGCTTTAACTCTTTCTGACATAAAAAACCTCATATGTGAGCTTTATTATATAATCAAAACTCCAAAAATACAACATGTAAGCGGTTACAAAAATCCCTTGTTTACGGGCTTTTCAAAAATTGCACCTTAAGAATTGCACCCTGCGACAAATTTTGTTCCTTTACTTGTAACCGCTTACATGCTAAGTTGTGAACAGATTGTGAACGACGGATTCCAATCACAAACAATTCTACATTGAAAATATGGAGGAAAATTATGAAGAAGAAAGTTTTATCCGTACTTCTTGCATCTGCAATGGTTCTTTCATTAGCAGCATGCGGTGGTAAGACTGATGAGAGCAGCGCTTCAACAGAGACATCTGTAGCTACTTCTACAGAAGCTTCCACAGAAACATCTACCGAGACAGCTGAAGCTGCTCCTTACGAGCTTACAGAGCTCAAGGTTGTAGTTGACGGTACTCTCACAGCTACAGAAGATAATGGACAGGCAGCTTTCGTTGAGCAGTGGAACGCAGCTGTATCCGAAAAGCTTGGACATTCCATCACAATGAACATTACACAGCTTGATCACTCTTCTTATTCAGATGCAGTTGGTCGTCTTATCATCGGTGGAGATCTTCCCGATGTTATGATCATGAGCGCTTCAATGTTTAAGCAGTATGAAACAACCGGACTTCTTTGGAACATGGCTGATGCATATGACAACGCAGAGTTCCAGAGCCGTCTTACATTAACAAGCATCAACGAGAATCTTAAGACAGCTGACGGTGCTCTTTACGGATTCGCTCCTACATATGGTAACGGTTGTGTTACATATGTTAAGAAGGCATGGCTTGACGCTGTAGGTTTAAGCGCTGATGACATCAAGACCTTTGATGACTACTACAACATGCTTCTTGCTTTCCACAATGGCGATCCCGACGGTGACGGCGTAGACGGAAACACATACGGCGTTATCGCTGCAGGTTATGCTAACCTTGGTGAGGCTCCTTACGTTAACTACCTTCCCGAGTTCTGGCAGGACGGTTATCCGGCAATCCTTCAGGATGCTAACGGCGTTTGGTACGATGGTTTCACAGCTGACGCTTGTAAGGCAGCTTTAAAGAGACTTCGTCAGGGTTATGTTGACGGCGTTATCGACCCCGATACACTTACAGCTTCCACAAAGATCGCTCGTGAAAAGTGGTTCTCCAACGAGCAGGCAGGTTCAGAAGGTGCGTTCACTTACTGGGCAGGTACATGGTATCAGACACTTACAGACAACCTTATCAAGAACGAAGTTGATTCCGAGCTCGTTGTTCTTTCTCCTATCGCTGAGATCAAGAACACCCTTGGCGGATACATCAACAGAGAAGCTCCTGTATGGGTAATCGTTGATGACGGTGACGGTGATAACTCTCGTGAGCAGGCTGTATTCGATGCATTCATCGAGACAATGCTTGACGGTGACAAGGTTCAGATGCTTTGGACATACGGTGCTGAAGGCGTTCACTGGTCAACAGCAGCAGACGAGTTCGTTACAAATCCCGGAACAGACAACGAGAAGAGCTACAGCTACGAGGAGGGTACTTTCCACTTACTTCCTTCACCCAATGATGCTAACTCCATCTGGAAGAAGAACGCAATGGATCCCGCTCTTGTAATTTCTCCTCTTACAAACGGATTTAAGGCTTCTACAGAGCTTTCCGATTCCGGTAACGTATTCTTCACAAATAACTGTGTAGATGCTCCCGCAGGTGCTTCTTGTGAGACTCTTACAAACTACTCTGCAGACATCACAGATGCTAAGAGTGCAGTTATCTCTGCTGTAGTTATCGATGGCGTAGACGTTGACGAAGCTATCGCTACATACTACACAGGTGTTGTAGGAACAGTTATCGAGCAGGCTCTTACAGAGTTAAATTCTGCTGAATAATTCATCATTAATTGATGTAAGCTACAATTAAAAATAGCAGCTGTCCTGTCCGAAAGGGCAGGACAGACTGTGATTTTTTTCTGATAAGAAACCGTCGGCATCACATTTCTACCAGTCCCAGAAAGGATTCATCTCTATGAGAAAGAAAGTTCAGTACACTTCCACAGGTGAAGTGGTTCGCAAGAAACCCTTGAGCAAGAGAATATGGAACCATCGCGGTTACTATCTTATGTTCTTACCTGTATTCTTATTCGTATTGATTATGTATTATTGGCCCATGCTTGGTATCAGATTTGCATTCTTTACATACAAGCCTGTAGGGCCCAAAACATTTGTAGGACTTAAACATTTCCAGTCAATGTTTATCGATCCTTTGAAGGCACCTGCATTCTGGCAGGCGTTTAAAAATACCCTGGAGTTGAGCATAATAAAGCTGCTGATAACCACCTTTGCTTCGGTTATTGTGTCAGTCTTTTTAAATGAGATGAAGAATCTCTTCGCAAAGAAGACTCTTCAGACCATCATATATCTTCCCCATTTCATGTCATGGACGGTAGTTGCTTCAATCTTTACCCTGATCCTTTCAAAGTCAGAGACCGGTATGGTCAACGGACTTCTGGTTCAGTGGGGCATCATAGAGCAGAGCGAGAAGATCTTCTTCCTTGCCGACAAGGGCTGGTGGAGACCGATCTACTACATGGTAAACATCTGGAAGGAAACAGGTTGGGGAACGATCATATTCCTTGCAACTTTGTCCGGTATCAATCCTGAACTTTACGAAGCAGCTGACATTGACGGAGCTTCCAGACTTCAGAAGATCGGATACGTTACCATGCCTGCACTGGCAAACACCATCATTACCGTATTGATCCTTAACCTTGCAAAGGTTATGAACCTGTTCGAATCTGTATTCGTTATGTACAACATCGCTGTATACGACGTATCCGATGTTATTTCCACATACATTTACAGACAGACCTTTAACACATTCACCCCGGATTACGGATTTTCAACTGCAGTAGGACTCTTTAAGTCCTTAGTGGGCTGCGTACTGGTTCTTGTATGCAACTACTTAAGTAAGAAGACCCGTGGACGCGGTATCGTATAAGGGGGTGCATGAAAATGGCTAAAGAAAAAGCATCAAGAACACAGAAGACTACCATGTTCGATATCGTGAACTACATTGTCTTTGTTGTGATCGCACTTATCGTACTTATTCCCATATGGAAGGTTTTGGTGGATTCCCTTAACCAGGTTGGTGTATACCAGTTCAGGATTTATCCCCGTAACTTCACTCTTGACGGATACAAGACCATCATTGAAACTTCAAAGCTCTACACACCCTTCCTTGTATCGGTGGTATCCACCGTTCTCGGAACGCTTTTAGGGCTTACACTTGCAACTCTCGGAGGTTACGTTCTTAACCAGACCGAGATGCCCGGACGTAACGCAATGGCGTTCTTCCTTCTTTTTACCATGATATTCTCGGGCGGTATGATCCCCGAGTACCTTGTTATGAAGCAGCTTGGCTTCATCAACCACTGGTACATCCTGGTATTTAAGCACGGTATCAACGTCTACAACCTGGTACTTATGAAGAACTTCTTCGAAGGCGTTCCTTCAAGCCTTTTCGAGGCTGCAAAGATCGACGGATGCTCCCCCATGGGAATATTCTTTAAGATCGTGCTTCCTCTTTCAAAGGCGGCCCTTGCCTCCATCGGCCTTATGTTTGCGGTAACGGTATGGAACGATTATTCAACGGTACAGATCTACATCACAGATACCAAGCAGGTTAACTTCCAGTACAAATTAAAAACAATGATCATGGACGGCGATACGCCGACCACCTCATATAATGTCTCGCAGACGACACTCTATAATGCGGGTATTGTTGCTGCGATACTTCCCTTCATGATACTTTACCCCTTCTTGCAGAAGTACTTCGTAAAGGGTGTAAATATCGGAGCCGTAAAGGAATGATTATACTGCCCGTCGAGACAAATGCGACGGGCATTCTTTTTAAAAAGATATGGGGTTACCCCTATGTTGGGAGATGCAAAATGGAACTTGTTGAAAAGTATATAAACAGTCTGATGGACGAAAGCACGCCCGATCGGCCTGTCTGGAATATAGAAAAGATCCGTGCGGGAAAGAAGAGCTCCTGGGATTACATAGACGGATCAATGATCCTTGCCCTTCTTGAATTCTACAAGGTAAGAGGCGATAAGAAATTCTTTGATTTCTGCGAAAACTATGTTGACTACCGCATCGAAGAGGACGGAACCATCAACGGCTACGATATAAAGGCCTGGAATCTTGACAACATCAATGCGGGAAAGAACCTTCTTACCCTTTATACCCTTACGGAAAAAGAAAAATACAGACTTGCGGCAGATAAGATCTACGAGCAGATTAAAGGCCAGCCCCGCACAAAGGAAGGCAACTTCTGGCACAAAGCCATTTATCCCGACCAGGTCTGGCTTGACGGACTTTACATGGTGATGCCTTTCTATGCGGGATACGCAAACCTCTTCTTAAGCAAAGAGGAAAAAGAAAAAGCATATGCCGACATATACAGGCAGTTTTTCAATGTCGAAAAAATAATGAAGGATCCAAAGACCGGTCTTTATTATCACTGCTACGACTCCTCAAAAGAGATGTACTGGTGCGACATGAAAACCGGACTTTGCGAGAACTTCTGGTTAAGAGCTCTCGGCTGGTTCGGAATGGCCATGCTTGATACAATCGATCTTCTTGAGGATAAAGAAAGCGAAGACCATAAGCATCTTCAAAAGATGTTTACCGAATTTATCGGCGCGGTAGTTAAGGTTCAGACCGATAGCGGAATGTGGTATCAGCTTCCCGCTTTCCCGGGAAGGGAAAAGAACTACCTTGAGACCAGCGGAAGCTCCATCTTTTCTTACTGTATCCTTAAGGGAATAAGGCTCGGACTTATCCCGGCCGGATATGAAGAAAACGGAAAGAGAGCTTTTATCGATATCTGCAGCCGTTACCTTACGGAAAAGGACGGACGTATGGGCCTTGGCGGTATCTGCCTTGTGGCAGGCCTTGGAGGAAAGACAAGAAGAGACGGTTCCTATGACTATTACATGTCAGAGCCCATCGTTGAAGACGATGCAAAGGGAACGGCACCTTTTGTTCTTGCATATCTTGAAATGAGCAGACTTGGAGAAGCATAAATGAGCACAATTTATTATGCGGCAGATTCCACCGTACAGTTTAACAGTTATCTCACCTATCCCCAGACCGGCATAAGTCAGGGCCTCAGGATCTATATAAGAGACGATGTGGAAATAAGATCCTACGCAAGAAACGGAAGGAGTACAAAGAGTTTTATAGACGAAGGACGCCTTGACAGGATAAAGAAGGAGATCAAAAAGGGTGACTTTTTGTTCATCCAGTTCGGTCACAATGATGAAAAGGAATGCGATCCTTCCAGATATACAAAGGCTTTCGGGGCTTTTTCAGACAACCTTAAACTGATGATCAAAGTCGCAAAGGAGGCGGGGGCATATCCCGTTGTGATCTCCCCCGTATACAGAAGGCTTTTTGACGAGAAGGGAAAGACCGTCGACGACTGCCATCTGGATTATCCCGATGCGATGAAGAAAGTTGCGGAAGAAGAAAACGTTCCTTATATCGATCTTTGCTCCCTTTCAAGGGCTTATCTTGACGAGATAGGGGATGAAGCATCCAAGGAGCTTTACATGTTCTTTGCTCCCGGACTTTATAAGAACTTCCCGGAAGGAAAGGAAGACAATACCCATCTGCGTTATCCCGGAGCGGTGGTTTACGCCGGAATGATCGCAGAGGAGCTTAAGAAGTTCGGCGGAGTTTACGAAGGACTGGTACTTACACAGTGGCCCATGACAGAGAAAGGCCCCTGGGAATAAGAATAAAGGGACGGCACATCCGTATCGGCGGGTGGCCGTCTCCTTGTGCTTTTCGGAGGATCATATGACGATCATTGTTTCAAAAAACGGAGACGGAGATTATAGGACCATCGGCGAAGCTTTTGAGGCTGCAAAGGCCTGTGAGGGCGAGGTGACGATCCTTGTTTTTGAGGGAGTATACGAGGAAAGACCGGTGCTTGACAGAAGTTATGTAAACTTAATCGGCGCAGGCGCGGACAGGACGATCATAACTTCTTCCGAATATGCATACAGAGATCATGAAGACGGACGGAAGGTCGGAACTTTCAGGACCGCAACCTTCATGGCGGATTGCGACCATTTCATGGCAAGAGGGATCACCTTTGAGAATCGTGCGGGGCAGGGCTCGAAAGTGGGTCAGGCCATCGCATTGTATGCAGACGGGCAGGACCAGTTTTATGAAGAATGCAGGATGCTTGGATATCAGGATACGGTATTCACCGCGCCCCTTCCTTTAAAGGAAAAACAAAAAGACGGTTTTCTGGGACCGAAACAGTTTGCGCAAAGAAGGCCCGGAAGCATGAGATTCAAAAACTGCAGGATCGAAGGAAACATCGACTATATCTTCGGCGGAGCGGATGCTTATTTTGAAGGATGTGTTCTTTTTACGAGAAAGCGGGAAGATGAGGGAGTATGCTACGTGACGGCGGCTTCAACACCTGAAGGACAGAAGAGGGGATATGTGTTCAAAGACTGCAGATTTCTGACGGATGCACCCGAAAAAACGGTGTATCTGGGAAGACCCTGGAGGGATCATGCAAAGACCGTGATCCTTAACTGTGAGCTTGATAAAGGCATTGCGCCGGAAGGCTGGCAGGACTGGGACAAGCCCCACGGAGCGTTTTATTATGCCGAATGGAAAAATTATGGCCCCGGAAGTGACGGAAAACGTGCGGATTATGTTATAATGTTAAGTAATGACGAAGCGGCGGAGTATTTTTAACGCTTTTTGACTGTGGAGGGGCTCATGAAAAAACAGGGTCTTTACAAGAAAATGCTTAACAATGCGGTGGTTCCCATTCTCATTCTCGGTATCGCCGTGACCTTTCTTTGCTATTTCAGATTTACAAATACCATATACGAGCAGGCAAAATTTGACATGATAAATGTTGCCAAAGCCGTTATGTCTTCTTATGATATCGAGTTCCCCGGCGATTATCATATAAAATATCGGGACGACAGTACTTTCGATCTCTATAAGGGGGATGCGAAGATCACGGATGTATATGAGATCGTGGATCAGTTCGCAGATCTTTCTTTATCGGAACTTTCCCTTATTTATATGGATATGCGTGTAAATACCACCTTCGGTCGCAAGACGGGAAAACGTCTTGCGGGGGTAAGCACGAACAAGCATACCTCCGAGCAGGTCTTAAACGAAGGCGAGATCGCTTTCTATACCAACGTTCCCATCGACGGGCATGATTATCTGGTCCTTTACGTACCCGTAGAAAACAGTGACGGTTCCATCGTCGGAATGGTGGAGATCGCAAGGACCGTTGCCACCATGAGAAGGGCCGTAGCCAAGGCAGTATGGCCGGTAATGCTTGTTTCTCTCGGCGGAATGGCCATCGCCGTTTTCTTTTCATACAGGAGCACAAAGGAGATCACTTCCGTACTTAAGAAGGTTCAGCAGTTCATGAACAAGGTTTCGGGAGGCAATCTTCAGGCGGAGCTTGAATCGTCGGTCCTTAACCGTACCGATGAACTGGGGGACATCTCCAAGTCCGCAACCGCGATGCAAAGGAGCATACGAAGCTTTGTTGAGACGGATCCCTTAACGAAACTCGGAAACAGAAGATATATAAACCAGCAGCTTGAGAAGATCCGCGACAAGGCACGTACCAGCGGCCTGCCCTATTCCCTGGCAATTGCCGACATCGACTTCTTTAAGAAAGTCAACGATACCTACGGACACAATGCAGGTGACGAAGTTTTAAAGGCTGTGGCCAATGTCCTTAAAAAGTCCATGCAGGGCAAGGGCTTTGCCGGCAGATGGGGCGGCGAGGAATTCATCCTTGTCTTTGACAAATCCGGCATGTACGAAGCAGCGGATCATCTGTGGAGAGTGCTTGAAGAAATAAGGGCGATGGTGGTCTCAACGGAAGGCTTTGATATCCGTGTTACCATGACTTTCGGTGTGGTGGACGGAACCCAGTCCTCCATCGAAGAAATGGTTGAAGGTGCTGATGAAAAGCTTTATTATGGTAAGCAGAACGGCCGTAACAGGGTAGTTACGGAGATAGAAAACGAGGAACCGGAACCTGAGCCGGAAAAAGAATAAATCATAAAGGAGAATCCACATGGATAAGAAAGAATTCGCATTACAGAAGCACGCCGAGTGGGCGGGCAAGATCGAGGTCATCGCAAGATGTCCCGTAACAAACAAGGATGAGCTTTCGGTAGCATACACCCA
>JAEEIN010000118.1 GCA_016281385.1 Lachnospiraceae bacterium
CGATATACTATCGAAATACACGCACTGAAATCCCTTTCAAAAACAATAGGAGCCACGAAGTTAAGCAACCTGTCAGAAGCTCTTGAAAGAAAGGGGCACAAACGTGATCTGGAAGGCATAATCGCCGATCATAATGAGATGATCTCGGAACTTGAAGGTGTTGAAAAGGATATAAGCAACGTGATAAAGTTATCACAGCCTTCGGAGAAGAAGATCCCCCTTGCGGAAGACAAGGCAAAGGATGCCCTCAGGGAAATGTATCATGCCATCAGGGATTTTGATTATGATACGGCAGAGCGTCTGATAGGTGAGCTTGACAGATATGAATATGACGATATCGCAGAGCCCTGTTTTAACGACTTAAAAGCCTGCGTTGACAATATTGATTATGAGGGAACGGGCAAACAGGCCGTAAGAATGCTTGCCATGCTCTAGGAGAAAGAATATGAAACAGTTTATGCTTGATGAGTTCAAAAAGGTATTCGGAGGAAAGGACGGAGTAAAGGTATATTTTGCCCCCGGCCGTGTAAACCTTATCGGAGAACATACCGATTACAACGGAGGTCACGTTTTCCCCTGCGCACTTACCATCGGTACCTACGCGGCGGTAAGGGTAAGAAATGACAGGGAGTTAAATCTTTATTCTTCCAATTTCGAATCCATGGGAATTATAAAGACTTCCCTTGATGATCTTAAGCCCTATCCCGAAGCTGACTGGACCAATTATCCCAAGGGAGTGATGTGGGCCTTCGAAGAGAGGGGAATGAAGCTTCCTTCGGGAATGGATATTGTTTTCTACGGCGATATCCCCGCAGGCTCGGGCCTTTCTTCTTCCGCATCCATCGAGGTGCTGACCGGATTCATTTTAAGAGAGAGCTTCGGCTTTAAGGCTGAAAACAAGGATCTTGCCCTTATCGGACAGTTTTCGGAGAACAACTTTAACGGATGTAACTGTGGTATCATGGACCAGTTCGCATCAGCCATGGGAAAGAAGGACAATGCCATTTTCCTTGATACTGCGACGCTTAATTTCGAGTATGCGCCCATTAAGCTTGAAGGCGCAAAGATCGTTGTTACCAATTCTTTAGTAAAGCACAGTCTTGTTACCAGCGCATACAATGACAGAAGAAACGAAAGTGCGGGTGCGTTGAAAGCACTTCAGACCGTGATCGACTGCAAGACTCTCGGAGATCTTACGGAAGAAGAATTTGAAGCGCACAAAGATGCCATCACCGATGAGATCCAAAGAAAGCGCGGAAAACACGCAGTTTACGAGAATCAGAGAACAATAAAGGCCGTTGCGGCATTAAAGGCGAAGGATCTTGAGACCTTCGGAAAGCTTATGAACGCTTCCCATGTTTCACTTCGTGACGATTACGAGACAAGCTGCGAGGAATGTGACATTCTGGCCGAGACCGCATGGACGATCCCGGGAGTCATCGGCTCGCGTATAACGGGAGGCGGATTCGGCGGATGCACCGTTTCCATTGTTAAGGACGAGGCTGTAGAGACCTTTAAGGAGACCCTTTCCAAGGTATATCTTGAGAAGGTTGGAAAAACTCCCGAGTTTTATGTGGTAGAGATAGGAGACGGCCCCAGAGCACTTTGATCCGGAGAAAGATATGCAGACAGATTTATTGATAGAAAGATTACTTAAATACGCAACAAAAACAGGCCTTGTCTGTGAAGACGACCTGATCTATACAAGAAACAGACTTCTTGAACTCTTTAAGCTCGATGAAGCTTATGAGGGTGAAGTGGGAAATGTTGAGACCGAAGACCTTCATGATATCCTTGAAGCCCTTTGCGACAATGCTTTTGAAGCCGGTCTCATTACCGATAACGGAATTGTTTCGAGGGACCTTTTTGATACAAAGGTCATGGGATGTCTTGTTCCCGCACCAAGTGTTGTTATTGCAAAATTTAAAGAGTTATATAAAGAGGATCCGGTCAAAGCCACGGATTATTTCTATAAGCTTTCCTGTGATTCGGATTACATCAGACGTTACAGGATCGTCAAGGACCGGAAGTGGATCACCAAGACTCCCTACGGCGACCTTGATATAACCATAAATCTTTCCAAGCCCGAGAAGGACCCGAAGGCCATTGCCGCTGCCAAGCTCATGAAGCAGGCAGGCTATCCCAAGTGCCTTCTCTGTATGGAGAACGAGGGCTATGCCGGCAGGATGAACCATCCCGCAAGGCAGAACCACAGGATAATCCCCGTGACCATTCAGGACTCACGCTGGGGATTCCAGTATTCACCCTATGTGTATTACAACGAGCATTGCATCGTGTTTAACTCAAAGCACATTCCCATGAAGATCGAGCACGGAACCTTCTGCAAGCTCTTCGATTTCGTTAAGCAGTTCCCCCACTATTTCGTGGGTTCAAATGCGGATCTTCCCATCGTAGGCGGCTCCATCTTAAGCCACGATCACTTTCAGGGCGGTCATTACGAGTTCGCCATGGCCAAGGCACCTGTGGAAAAAGAATACGTTATCAAGGGCTTTGAGGATATCAAGGTCGGCCGTGTAAACTGGCCTATGTCCGTTCTTCGTCTTTCAGGTCCTGACACCGACAGACTGATAGAACTTGCTGACGTGATCCTTGCCGCATGGAGAGGCTACTCGGATGAGAAGTGCTTCATCTTTGCCGAAACCGACGGTGAGCCTCATAACACCATCACCCCCATAGCAAGAAAGAGGGGCGACCTTTACGAATTAGACCTTGTCCTTCGTAACAACATAACCACCGATGAGCATCCTCTGGGAGTGTTCCATCCTCATGCGAAGCTTCATCACATAAAGAAGGAAAACATCGGACTTATCGAGGTTATGGGCCTTGCGGTACTTCCCGCAAGACTTGACAAAGAAATGGCTGACCTTGAGGCAGCAGTCCTTGCCGGAAAGGACATAAGAAGCGATGAGGAGCTTTCCAAGCACGCAGACTGGCTTGATACCTTCAGATCGAGGATCGACGCCGATCCTTCAAACATCGGCGAGATAATAAAGGATGAGATCGGTAAGGTCTTCATGGAGGTTCTTACAGACGCCGGTGTTTACAAGCGCGACGAAGCCGGAATGGCGGGATTTGACAGATTTGTTGACAGTATAGTTTAAGATCACGGGAGAGCCTCGGCTCTCCCATTTTGGAAATTATGAAGAAAAACACAACAGAGATCCTTAACCGAATGGAAAAAGAATACGGCCGTGACCTGACCTGCTATCTTGTTCATATGAACGCGTGGCAGCTTCTTATTGCGACCATAATGAGTGCCCAGTGTACGGATGCAAGGGTCAATGAGGTTACGAAGGATCTGTTTGTCAAGTATCCTTCCGTTGAGGCCTTTGCCAAGGCCGACCTAAAGGAACTTGAAACGGACATCCATTCCGTGGGTTTTTATCACAACAAGGCAAAAAATATCATCGCCTGCTGCAGGAAGCTTATGAGTGACTTTGGCGGCGAGGTTCCGTCTGATATCGAATCCCTTACGACCCTTCCCGGCGTTGGCAGAAAGACCGCCAATGTGATCCGCGGAAATATCTTCATGGAGCCCAGCGTTGTTGTTGATACTCATGTACTCAGGATCTCAAATAAACTGGGGCTTGTTAAGACCGACGATCCGGTGAAAGCCGAGTTCGCTCTTATGAAGGAAGTGTCAAAGGATTACTGGCTTTATATCAATCACTGGTTCATAGCTCTGGGGCGGACCGTCTGCAAGGCTCCGAAGCCCAAGTGCGAAGAATGCTATCTTAAGGATATCTGCCCCACATACAAAAAGGAACATAAATGAATTCATATATATGCCTCGACATCGAGGCTACGGGCTTAAGCCCCAGGATAGACAAGATAATAGAGATCGGTGCCATAAAGGTCATTGACGGAGTGGAAACGGATACTTTTTCCACCTTCGTAAATCCCGGAAGAAAGCTTGATGAGAGGATCGTAGAGCTCACGGGTATAACGGATGATGATCTTAAGGATGCTCCCTTCATAGATACGGTGATACCCGAATTTGTGGAGTTCTGCGGTGATCTGCCCCTTCTCGGCCATCATATAATCTCGGATTTTTCAATCCTTAAACAGGCGGCCATGAACAACAGGCTTACCTTTGAAAAGGAAGCGGTGGATACCTTAAAGATCTCCAGAGCATGTTTTCCCGCCCTTCCCTCAAAGAAGCTTATAGATATGTGTGCTCATTATGACATCCCCCTGGAGGCTCACAGAGCTTTAAATGACGCAAAGGGGACGGATGCTTTGTACAGACGTCTCAGGGAGGAATTTTCGGAGAAATATCCGGAACTTTTTGTTCCCGCGGAACTGATACATAACGTAAAAAAAGAACGCCCTATCCGGAAGAACCAGAAAGAGCGCATTCAGGCAATGATCGAAAGGTACGGGATAGAATGTCCCTATGACCTTGAACATATGAGTATGAACGAAGCCGGCCGTTATATCGACAAACTGATCGCCACCTACGGCAAATGATCAGAAGAGCTTGTCCTTTAAATTCTGAGCGATATTGTCCTTGTTAAAGGAACGGAGACCTTCGGCGGTCTCGATGAGATTGAAGTATCCTTCGTCGTTTCCGATATCCAGATAATGCTCCGCAAGCTCGTAGTAGGTCTTTCCCACGTCGCTTCCGATGGAGATGCAGTACTCCATCATCTTGTAGGCTTCTTCTTCCTCGTGGAGGGAAAGAAGGACGTCAGCCCACTTCTGAAGGACGGTTACCAGAGTGGTGTAATTCTGGTCGTAGATGGAAAGCTTTGTGATATTGGGGGCTCCGTACATGAGCTTAAGATCGGTGTTTGTGTAGCCCGTGAAATTGACGATCTTCTGGTCGGACAGCTCACGGATGGTCCGTACATAAGCCGAGATATCGTCATTATCCGTGTGAAGCTCGTAAGGAAGGTCCTCGGGAACCGTTACATATTTAAGATCGGTGAGGGGCTTCTTTCTCGTGGCATTTGCGCGCCGCTCCCGCTCGAAGTAGGCTTCTTTCTGTTTCCTTGCTATGTTCACCGTTCTGTGGGATTCGTAAAACACCCAGAGACAGAACAGGGCAAACATTAGCAGACTTGCTATTTTCCAGTACATCGACTATAATTCCTTTCAAGAAAAAACGAAGGATATTTAAATATGTTTAACATCTATAAAAAGAAGAATCAGCGTATATTCACCATCGTGATCGTTGTGATACTGATAGTCGCCATGATCGTTCCTCTTATTTTTTCATAAGTATTTTAAGATAAAGTAAAGGACGACACAAGATTGAATATAGGAAAAGTACCCGAAAATGTCCTGAAAAGGTCCATATTGAAAAAGATCGAAACAAGGCGCAGTGAAGTTCTCCTTGGCGCAGGCATAGGGGAAGACTGCGCTGTTTTGGCGTTAAAAGAGGATGAAGTTTTTATTCTTTCAACGGACCCCATCACCGGAACCACCAAGGACATCGGAAGCCTTTCCATTCATGTGACGGCCAACGACCTTGCTTCTTCGGGAGCTGAGCCGGTAGGTGTTCTTGTTACGGCTCTGTTGCCTCCGGAGATCACGGAAGACGATATCAAGGTCATAATGGATGATATTGCAAAGACCTGCGCGCCTTTGAACATGCAGATAATCGGCGGACATACGGAGATCACCGATGTGGTTAAGAAGCCCGTCATTTCAATAACCGGTATAGGTAAGGCGAAAAAGGGTAAAGTAGTCGCCACCAACGGCTGCAAGCCGGGAAACGACATTGTTGTTACAAAGTGGATAGGACTTGAAGGTACCCAGATCCTTGCCAAGGAACATGAAGAGGAATTGAAAAAGAGATTTCCCGACAGGATGATTTACGAGGCTCAGAGCTTCGACAAAATGCTGTCGGTGGTACCTGAGGCCGCAACGGCGGTTAAGTCCGGCGTGACAGCTATGCATGACGTCACCGAAGGCGGCATATTCGGCGCTTTATGGGAAATGGCGGAAAGCAGCGGCGTTGGACTTGAAATCGACCTTAAGGCGATTCCGGTAAGGCAGGAGACCATAGAGATCTGTAATTTCTTCGATATAAATCCCTACGGACTCATATCAAGCGGATCCATGCTGATGGCTACGGAGGACGGTAACAGACTCGTTTCCGAGCTTAAGAAGGCGGGAATCCATGCTTCCATTGTCGGAAAAGCCACCGACTCAAATGACAGAGTTTTGATAAACGGCGAAAACAGGCGGTTTTTGGAACCTCCGAAGACCGACGAGCTTTACAAAGTCAAAAAGGAGCGTAAAAACAATGAATGAGCAGATTTTATCCATAATAGAAAAGAATTCAAGAATTGATTTAAGAGAACTTTCGATCTTACTGGGCATGGAGGAGATCGATGTTGCAAACGAGATAAAGAAAATGGAAGAAGAAGGGATCATCGCAGGCTACCACACACTGGTAAACTGGGAGAAGACCTCCATTGAGAAGGTAAATGCCCTTCTGGAGGTTCGTGTCACTCCCCAGAGAGGCCGCGGCTTTGACTGTGTAGCCGAAAGGATCTACAAGTATCCCGAGGTTACCGCTGTATACCTTATTTCCGGAGGCTTCGATCTTCTTGTTTCTCTTGAGGGAAAGACCTTAAAGGAGGTTTCCACCTTCGTATCCGAGAAGCTTTCAACCCTTGAGGACATTTTAAGCATCTCCACCCATTTTGTTCTTAAAAAATACAAGGAGCACGGCTCGATCCTTGAGAAAAAATACGAAGACGAAAGGGAGCAGTTCACACCATGAGAAATCCCTTATCGGACCAGATAGTAAATATCAAGCCTTCGGGTATCCGCAAATTCTTCGACATTGTTCAGGAAATGAAGGATGCCATCTCCCTCGGTGTGGGCGAGCCTGATTTTGACACACCCTGGCATATTCGTGACGAGGGCATTTACTCTCTGGAAAAAGGAAAGACATTCTATACCTCCAATTCCGGTCTTAAGGAATTAAGGGAGGAGATCTGCAGATATGTGGAAAGAAAGTACCATGTATCCTACAAATGGAATTCCGACGTTATCATTACCGTCGGCGGTTCAGAGGCTATAGACATTGCATTAAGGGCCATGTTAAATCCCGGTGATGAGGTCATCATACCTCAGCCCAGCTATGTTTCCTATGAGCCCTGTACCATACTTGCGGGTGGAAAGCCCGTTATCATCGACTTAAAGGCAGAAAACGAGTTCAGGCTCACTGAGGCCGAGCTTCGAGAAGCCATTACGGATAAGACGAAGATCCTTGTTCTTCCTTTCCCCAACAACCCTACAGGGGCCATCATGGAGGAGAAGGACCTGCTTGCCATCGCAAAGGTCTGCGTGGAAAAAGACATCTTTGTTATTTCCGATGAGATCTATGCGGAGCTTACCTACAAAGGACAGCATGTTTCCATCGCATCTCTTCCCGGAATGCAGGAGAGAACCATCCTTATCAACGGCTTTTCCAAGGCCTTTGCCATGACCGGATGGAGACTCGGTTATGCCTGCGGTCCCAAGGAGATCATCGCTCAGATGACGAAGATCCATCAGTTCTGCATCATGTGCGCACCCACCACCAGCCAGTATGCTGCGGTGGAGGCATTAAAGAACGGTGATGAAGATGTGGAGAAGATGCGTGAAGCTTACAACCAGAGACGCAGATTCTTATTGCATTCCTTCAAGGAAATGGGTCTTGAGTGCTTCGAACCCTTCGGTGCATTTTACGTATTCCCCTGCATCAAGGAATTCGGCATGACCAGCGAGGAATTTGCCACCCGCCTTCTGGAAGAAGAAAAGGTTGCGGCAGTTCCGGGAACCGCTTTCGGCGACAGCGGAGAAGGCTTCTTAAGAATATCCTATGCATATTCGTTAGAGCGTTTGAAACTGGCAATGGACAGGATCGGACATTTTGTCAACAGACTTCGTGAGGAACAGAATAAGTAATGCACATAGTTTTACACGAGCCGGAAATACCGGCAAATACAGGAAATATAGGGCGTACCTGCGTAGCGACAGATACGCCCCTTCATTTGATAGAGCCTTTGGGCTTCAGGCTTGATGAAAAGGCCATCAAGCGCGCGGGCATGGATTACTGGGAGCATCTTGATGTATCCACATACATAAACTATGCGGATTTTAAAGCAAAGCACCCGGAGGCAAAGATCTGGTACGCCACCACAAAGGCAAAGAGGAGTTACACCGAGGTTTCTTTTTCCAAGGACGATTTCATCATGTTCGGAAAAGAGTCTGCGGGAATCCCCGAGGAGATACTGGTGGATAACGAGGAAAACTGCATTCGCATTCCCATGTGCGGAAAGATCCGTTCCCTTAACCTCTCAAACTCCGTGGCCATAGTCCTTTACGAGGCCCTTCGCCAGACGGGCTTTGAAGGTATGGAAAAAGAAGGGGAGCTTCACAGGCTTAACTGGAAGGAAGAATAGGAGAAAAACTGTGGAAAACTCAAAGACATCGGACAGAAGTCGGTTGATAAATATCGCGGTGTTTGCGGCGGCACTTGTCGCTTCTGTTTTGGTGTGTGTCATTCCCTATTTCAGTGACGGACTTCCGGGGCATTTTGTGGACACGGTGTATTTTCTTGAAAGGGTTGAGGGGCTTAGGGATTCCATTGCTGCTCATGATCTTTTTCCCGGGATTTATCCAAGGTTTTTCGGTGGATACGGCTATGCAACGCCTCTGTTTTATTCGGACATTTTTGTGATCCCCTGTGCATTGTTGAGGCTTGCGGGATTTTCTGCCACACAGAGTTTCAAGCTCTTTGTGATGTTTCTTGTTACCGTTAATTTCACGGTTTCGTTTTTTTCTTACAGATTTATCACCAAGGATAAGATAGCAGCGCTTTTCGGAAGCGTTGTTACGGTCACTTCCGTATATCAGATCTGGGAGATCACCCAAAGAGTGGGTGTCGGAACATATATCGCAATGATCTTTCTGCCTGTGCTGGCAGCGGCTTTGTGGGATTTCTTCAAAGAAGAAGGAAAAAGAAGTTATCTCTTTGTGATGGCGTTTTCCGGAATGCTTTTATCCCATTCCATAACGGTTTTTTTATCCGTTATCATCTGCGTGATCATATTTGCTGTTGCGCTTTTTATACCCGGTTTAAGGAAGAAAGCTTATACCGCGCAGAAGATCGGAAGGCTTGCAATATATGCGGTGATGACGGTGCTTGTTATGGCCTTCTATCTGTTTCCCATGGTGGAGCAGATGATGTCCGGAAAGTTCGGATACAGCAATCCACTTGTAAATGTGGGGGATTTCGTTGCTCCTTTTAAGTCGATCTTTTCTGCAACTGCCATGGTTTCAGAATACACCGGCTACATCGGACTTGGATATGCTCTTTGGCTGAGCGCAGGTGCGAGCCTTCTGATAGCCTTCATGCACAGAAAGACAAATGTCGGAACCGTTCTTACCGTTGCGGGTGTTGTCATTGCCGCTTTGGTTACAAGGGTATTTCCGTGGAAGATATTTAACGATACGTTTTTAAACAATATTCAATTCTCTTTCAGACTGTTTCCATTTGTTGTGCTGTTTGTTGTTACGGGAACTGTTTTATCCCTTGGGGGACTGGAAGAACGTGACAGGACCATATTTGCAGCCGTAATTGCGGTGGTTTCCATCGGGTTTGGCGTATGGCAGAATCATGATGTTGAGATCGAAGATATCACAAAGAACCTGACGCAGGAGTTCCTTGACGGTGAAGGCACAATGTACGTGGGAATGGGTCAGGAATGGCTTCCGGTAGAAGTTGATGTGATGCAGCTTTCGGAAAAGTGTGTGCGAAGCGGCGATGAGAGCTTTGAATTGGAAAAGCCGGGATACAACATTTATCAATTCAGCGATCCTGAAGGCGGACACACCGAGTATACCGTCCCGTTGATCTATTACAAGGGCTATGAGGCATATCTGAGAGAAGAAAACGACGAAGGTCCCGTACTTTCGGTCAGAAAGGGCAAAAACGGATTGCTTACGGTCGAAAATAAAGAAGGCCTCCCGGGAGAGGTTTATATCCTCTACCAAAAGACCCCTGTAAACAGGATTTCAGGTGCGATCAGCTTTATATCCGTCATTGTTTTGATCGTTTTTGTAAGTGTTAAAAAGAAAAAGGATCAATCCATATAGTATCTGTAAAGAATTCCGTTTCCAACGGGTACTTCTTCAAGAGAATAGCCCGCATCGGTAAATGCGGTGGGGAACATGCCGTCCTGGCACCAGATCACGCCGGGAGCTTCATGGAGTTCGTTAAAGTCGGTTATGAATCTGCAGTTTACCAGAAGAGGCCAGCTTTTGAAGGCTTCCCCCGCGTCACGGCCTTCTAAAAGGTATTGGGTGACCCCGGGATAGTAGGCTGCCTGAATGGACATGTCCTGCATATAGAAGCTGAAGAACGCGTCATTTTCTTTATCCAGATGCTCATCAAGATAAGCCCTTAAATACATCTGCTCGGAATTCTTATACTCATCAAGAACGGGCTTTGTGTTTTTGAAACCGATATATATCATAACGAGGATCATCAAAGCAGTCACGGCAACGTGGCTGTTTTTTACTATGACAGCCAGGGCCGGAAGCCAGAGGATCGGAAGGAGCATCACCAGATAGCGGCTTACGATTATGGGTGAAACAAGAATGGAATAACCGAACCCGAAAAGCAGCCAGAAACCGACGGTGATGTATGAGATCCCCGCAAAGAGAGACAGTTCTTCTTTCTTGGCAAAGACTGCTGACAATACTATTCCCACAACAAACAGAACGACCAATATCACGGTGAGTATCAAAGAATCGGTCTTAAAGATCTCATCAAAGTAGCTCTTCATCTCCGAAAGGGAGGGAGGGCCGATCCAGTAATCCTCATTGACGGAGCTCATCTGGGAAAAGAGTACCTTAATCCATGGAAGATACATGATGAGCATGGAAAAACAATATGAAAACCAGAATACAAACGTACGGCCCGGTTTCTTTACCTTTATCAGCATGAAAATGAGAAATGCCAGGGAACTGCCCACTGCTGCAACGCCCCCAAAGTAGTGGGTATAGGCGCAGGCGGTCTGAAGGATCGCAAGAAGAACCCATTTGGCATTGAAATACACCTTTTCTTTTTCCTCAAAATCCTTAAGCATGGAGAAGATCAGAAATACGGAAGAAGTAATGAGGAACATGCACATGCTGTACATTCTGATCTCAAGGGCATACTTGGGGATCTGAGGAACACAGATGAAACCGATCATTGAAAACAGTGCCGTTTTGCTGTCGGCATATTTGTTTAAGAAAAGCAGTGTCTCTAAAAGTATTGCGATGACAAATAACAGCGAAGGAAGATGATAGGCGATGGTCCTCGGGCCCAGAACGGACACAAAGAGTTTCACCACAAGGTAATAAAGGGGAGGGTGCACATCGAGAGCGGTAAGGCCGATCATATCCTTTACCGGATGATTTACCAGATTCATGGTGAAGCTTTCATCGTACCAGATATAAGAAAAGCGTGAAAAATAAAGCAAAACAGCGGAATATACCGCTATGATCGCAAGGGATATTATGTTTGGGATCCTGTCTTTGTTTTTCATGAAAAAGCCTTTCAAAATAAGAAATCGCAAGGAAATTTTACTATAGGGGCGGGTATTTTTCAATGAAGGTTTTTGCTTTCAGTATATGTGCGGATATGGTATTATAAAGTGATGTTTTATGTTTAAACGGGGGGTTTACATGAAGAAAGTCTACAAGGTCACGGTGACATGGATCGGTGCGATGATCTGCCTCGGATTAACGTTATTATCCGCGGTATATGACTGCTATATGAGCGATGTCTGGTCATCCTTCCATGAGATCACCATATTTGAAAAAGATCATATATGGATAAACCTGTTGGCGCTTCTGTTTTTTGTAGGCGTATTCTGGGCTCTTGCGAAAAGATTCTCCAATGTGCGCATTTCGGAAATCTCCTATGAGGTGATCCACTATCTGCTGCTGGCGGTGATCGCGGCGATGGGTGTTTTCTGGGTGCTCAGCGTCAAAGCGGTTCCCAGGGAGGATCAGCTGTTTATTCAACAGAGCCTCGGGGCATTTTTAAACGGGGACAAGGCGCCCTTCATGCCTGACGGATACATAGGCATTTACCCTCATCAGACGGGATATATGTGGTTTTCGCTTATAGTTGCGAAGATATTCGGGCTTTACAACTATACTGCCCTGCAGCTGATAAACGTTGCTGCACTGGTGCTTTTTTACGAGTCACTCACAAGGCTGTGCGATCTGTTTCAGTTTAAGAAGCATGTGGGGATAATGATCCTCGTGGCAGGAATATTGTTCTACCCGCTTATCATTTACACCTCCTTTGTTTACGGCAACGTACTCGGACTTGCCTTTGCCACTGCTTCCATATGGAGAGCCTTCTGCGTTGACAGCGACAGATCGAGGCCTGTCCTTAATTATATCCTTTCCGCGGTGCTGATGGCTTTGGCTGTGCAGTGCAAAAAGAACTATCTGATATTCGCCATCGGTCTGATAATATGGCTTTTTGTAAAGGCCTGCGCCGATAAGAAGAAGCAGACATTTATCGCTCTTGCGGGAATCGTACTGGCGGTGATCCTCGGAATGCGTCTTCCCATCGCGCTGACAGAATGGCGCACCGGCTGCAAACTCGATTCGGGAATTCCCGCAACGGCCTTCATCGCCATGGGTCTTCAGGAAAGTGAAAGGGCTCCGGGCTGGTACAACGAGTACACGAAGGATCTGGCCTTTTCCACTGAACATGACCACAAAGTCCAGGTACAGATCGCGAAGCAGGATATAAAGGAATCCCTGAACCGTTTTAAGAGGGACCCGAAGTATGCTTTCGTGTTCTTTTTAAACAAGACGAAGTCCCAGTGGAGCAATCCCACCTTCCAGTCGGTGTGGGTAAATCAGTTTGTGGGAGATACGGAAACACAGCCGAAATGGGTACAGAGTTTTCTTTCATTTGACAACGTGATGATCCATGTAAGATATCTGAGTATCCTTACATTCATCATCTTTTTCGGTGCACTCCTGTACATACCCCTTTCCGTAAGGGAGGACCGGTACACGGAGTCCCTGATCCTTTTGATGATAGTCATCGGAGGTTTTATTTTTCATACATTCTGGGAAGGAAAGAGCGAATATACCATCTCGTATTTTGTTCTTCTCATTCCCTATTGCTGTGCGGGTTTTGTAAGGCTCGCAGAAAGACTTGGTAAGATATATGAACAACAAGGTACTGAAAACACTTGAATACGAAAATATCATAAAATTACTTGAAGAAAAAGCAGGTTCCGAACCTGCGAAGAAAATGTGCCGTGAACTTCGTCCCATGACGGAGATCCACGAGATCGAGGACGCCCAGAGAAATACGGCGGATGCCCTTGAAAGACTCATCAAAAAGGGAAGCATCAGCTTCGGGTCAAACAGGGACTTCGGATATGCCTTAAAGAGCCTGGAGATAGGAAGTACTTTAACGGCAACAGAGCTTTTGAGATTTGCCCGTTTTCTTACAAACGTAGGAAGGGTAAAGGCCTGGGGCGTACGGGAAAAGGAAGAAGAGGAAGCGGATTCCCTTGATGATTACTTTGATCTTTTAGAGCCCCTTAAGAGAACGGCGGAGGAGATAAACCGCTGCATATTAAACGAAGACGGGGATATGGCGGACGACGCAAGCCCCACACTCAAGAGCATCAGGAAGAACAAACAGATCACAAGCGATAAGATCCACAGCCAGTTAAACCAGATGGTGAACGGTTCACTCCGCACCTATCTTCAGGACGCAGTGGTCACTATGAGAGACAACCGTTACTGTATCCCCGTTAAGGCGGAGTACAAGGGACAGATCACAGGTATGGTACACGATCAGTCTTCCACCGGAGCCACTGTTTTCATCGAGCCTCAGGCAGTGGTGGACTTAAACAACAGGATCCGCGAGCTTGAGATCGAAGAAGAAAAAGAGATACAGGTGATCCTGGCAACTCTGTCGGGAGAGCTGGGAGTTCATACGACAGAGCTTAAGACCGACATGGATTTCATGACGAAGCTGGACTTTATCTTTGCAAAAGGCCAGCTGGCTCTTGAACAGAACGCTTCAAGACCGGTCTTTAATACAGAACATCGCATCAATATAAGGCGTGGGCGTCATCCTTTACTGGATAAGAAGAAGGTGGTTCCCATAGATGTTCCTCTGGGCGAGGATTACGATCTTTTGGTCATCACCGGTCCCAATACCGGCGGTAAGACCGTAACCTTGAAGACAGTGGGCCTCTTTACACTGATGGGACAGGCGGGGCTTCATATCCCGGCGGGAGACCGTTCGGAGCTTTCGATATTTGAAGAAGTATTTGCGGATATAGGTGACGAGCAGAGCATTGAACAAAGTCTTTCCACCTTCTCCTCCCATATGAGATCCATAGTCCATATCCTTGAAAATGCGGACGACAATTCCTTATGTCTTTTTGACGAACTCGGAGCGGGAACGGATCCTACGGAAGGCGCCGCTTTAGCAATAGCGATACTCGATCATCTTCACAGCCGCGGTATCAGGACAATGGCCACAACTCATTACAGCGAGCTTAAGCTTTATGCATTGTCCACGGACTTTGTTCAGAATGCCTGCTGCGAGTTTGATGTGGAAACATTATCACCTACCTACAGGCTGCTCATCGGTATCCCCGGAAAGTCCAATGCTTTCGCTATTTCCAGGAAGCTGGGACTGTCCGATACCATCATAGAAGCGGCTAAGGCCCAGATCTCCGATGATTCCGAGCATTTCGAGGATGTGATCGCCGATCTTGAAAGGTCCCGCGTTCAAATGGAACGTGACAAGGAGGAGATCGCCAGGCAGAAGCTGGAGATCCTTGAAAAAACAAAGGCCCTCGACGAGAAGACTGCGAAACTTAACGATTCTAAGGACCGTATCTTAAGGGAGGCCAACGAAGAAGCCCGGGACATTCTGGCCGAGGCCAAGGAATATGCGGACGAAACCATTCGCATAATGCAGAAAGCCGGATCAAACATTTCCATGAAGGATCTTGAGGCAAGGCGTCAGAACCTTCGGGGCAAGATGAACGACAAGAACGAGAAGATAGCAAGAAAGCGTGACGAAAAAGAACCCGTGGGACTAAATCCCAAGGACCTTCATATCGGAGACATGGTAAAGATCGTTTCCATGGGAATGAAGGGAACCGTCAGCACCCTTCCCGACGCAAAGGGAAATCTTTACGTTCAGTGCGGCATTATCCGCTCCCAGACAAATATCAAAGACCTGGCAGCGGTTCAGGAGCAGGAGATCACCGGTCCCGGAATGCCCAAGTCCTCCGGCGGCTCCGGAAAGATAAAGATGTCCAAAGCCCTTTCCGTATCCTACGAGTGCAACCTTATAGGAAAGAACGTGGATGAAGCTCTGGCCATTCTTGATAAATACCTTGATGATGCATATCTCTCCCACATGAGCCAGGTACGCATCGTTCACGGAAAAGGAACGGGAACCTTACGAAACGCCGTTCAGAACTATCTTAAAAGATGCAGCTACGTCAAATCCTACAGAGCCGGAGAACACGGCGAAGGAGATGCGGGCGTTACCATAGCAGAGTTTAAATAAAGGGAGATCCTTATGGCGGAAAAACAAAAGATAATGATCGTCGATGACGACAATAATATTGCGGAGCTGATCTCTTTGTATCTTATCAAGGAATGCTTCGACACAAAGATCGAGAATGACGGTGAAAGTGCGCTGGAGGACTTTGATTCCTTTGCGCCGGACCTTGTTCTTCTTGACATAATGCTTCCCGGCATTGACGGCTACAGAGTCTGCAGGGAATTAAGGACAAGGACCGATACTCCCATCATCATGCTTTCGGCAAAGGGCGAGGTATTTGACAAGGTGCTGGGACTTGAGCTTGGCGCGGATGATTACATGGAGAAGCCCTTTGATTCAAAGGAGCTTGTTGCCAGAGTAAAGGCGATCTTAAGAAGGGTCAGCAAGGAGCCTGAAAAGAAGGTTGAATCCGATGACAAGATCGTTGAATATCCCGATCTTAAGATCAACCTCACCAACTATTCCGTAACCTACAGGGGCGAGAATGTTGACATGCCTCCGAAGGAACTGGAGCTTTTATATTTCCTTGCGTCCCAGCCCAACCACGTATTTACGAGAGAGCAGCTGCTTAACAGTATCTGGGGCTATGAGTACATGGGCGACACCCGTACCGTTGACGTTCATATCAAGCGTCTCAGGGAAAAGATCAACGATCATGAAAAATGGGCCATCTCCACTATCTGGGGAGTAGGCTACAAGTTTGAGACCAGAGCATAATGAAAAGAACACTTTATTTAAAATTTCTTTTTGCATATCTGATATTCGGTGTCTTCGGTTTTATCATCGTAAGCTCCTTTGTGTCACAGAACACTTACAACCGGCTTACGAAGGAAAAAGCGGAATCGGTGTATCGTGAAGCGAACCTTCTTGCCAACACCTATGCAGCGGACCTTTATTCAACCACAAGGTCCCTTGCGGAGGTTAAGGAGCAGCTCGATAACCTTGGAACCTTTATGTCCGCCACCATCTGGATCATAAACCCCTCGGGCCGTATGGTTATAAGCTCGGACAGACCCCTGGATGTGGAAAATCCCTTTGTTGTGGAGGGCTTCGATCCCACCGTTACCGGAGACAGCTACTATACCACCGGCACCTTTTTCGGTAGCTTTAACGAAGAGGTGCTGAGTGTTTTTGCGCCCATCACGGCGAACTTCAAGGTAAAGGGATATGTGGTCATTCATACCACAATGGCGGATATAGCAAAACAAAGCGATGACTTTCTTGCCATAGCTTATCTGCTTCTGGGCATTCTTCTTGCCCTTTCCCTGATAATCCTTTTCTTCTTCACGGAAATGGTTTACCTGCCCCTTAAGAAGATCACCGCCGCAACGGAGCAGTATGCTTCGGGAAATATGCACTACGAGTTCAGCATAGACAGCAGCGACGAAATGGGTTATCTGGCCGCAATGCTTCAGTACATGGCAGCAGAGATCGCAAGCAGCGAGGACAATCAGAAGAAGTTTATCGCCAACGTTTCCCACGATTTCAGATCCCCACTTACTTCCATTCGCGGCTATCTTGAGGCAATGCTCGACGGAACCATTCCACCGGAGATGCATGAAAAATACCTCGGTATCGTCTTAAGCGAGACCGAGCGTCTTACGAAACTTACAAACGGCCTGCTTGCCCTCAACAACCTGAACATGAAGGGTGTTGTTCTTGAGTGGTCGGATTTTGATATAAACGAAGTCATAAAGAGCACTGTCCTTTCTTTCGAAGGCACCTGCAGAAAAAGAAGCATTTCCATAGAGCTTGCTCTCTACGGGGAAAGCCTTTACGTTCACGCGGACGAAATGAAGATCGGCCAGGTTCTCTACAACCTTCTTGATAATGCCATCAAGTTCTCCCACAACGACTCCTCCATAAGGATCGAGACCACGGAGAAGCACAACAAAGCCTTCATTTCCGTTAAGGATTCCGGTATCGGAATTCCGAAGGATGACGTGAAGTTTGTTTTTAACCGATTCTACAAATCCGATCTTTCCCGAGGAAAGGACAAAAAGGGCACGGGCCTGGGACTTTCCATCGTTAAGGAGATCATCACCGCTCATGACGAGCACATAAACGTAATCAGCACCGAAGGCGTGGGAACGGAATTCATCTTTTCCCTTGCCAAGACAGAGGAATGATCATGGAAGATATGGAAAAACAAAAATCCGGAAACGCTCCGGAAAACGGCCCCTCCGAGGAGAAAAAAGACTTTGTCTTCATACGTGAGGAGATAAAGAACCGTCCGGTCAACAGGGGAAAGCTTGCGAGAAGTACGCTTATTTCGGCAGTTTCAGCTCTGGTATTCGGTCTGGTGGCATGTATCACTTTTGCGGTACTGCTTCCTTTTGCAACGGGTTATTTTGAAAAGGATACTCCGGCCAGCACGGAGCAGCAGTCTACGCAGGTTATTTTTCCGGAAGAGACCGCGGAAGAAGAAATGAATCCCGAGGATATGCTTCAGACTCCCGAGCCCGAGATCAATATCGAGGAGATAACCGCGGCCATCGAGGAAGAGGAAATACAGAACATCGTTGACAATATAGAGTATAAGTTCACTCTGAACGATTATCAGGAGATATTTGAGGACCTTGCGGCCATAGCGGATGAAGCGGAGAAGGCAATAGTCAGGGTAAGAACGGTGGCAAAGGAAAGGGACTGGTTTGATACCCTTCTTGAAGAAAGTACGGAAGTGCCGGGAGTGATAGTTGCGAGTAATGAGTCAAATCTTTATGTGCTTACATACACGAACATGATCGATACTTCCGAAGAGATCTATATCACCTTTGCAAACGACATTTCCATAAAGGGTTTCTTCAGGGCAAACGATCCGAGGACCGGCCTTGGGATCATAGCCGTACCCGACATTTTCATAAATCAGGCAACCAGGCAGAGTATTTCTGTGGCAAAGCTCGGAAGTTCAAACTCATCCCTTCTTTCGGGAGCCCTTGTTCTTGCGGTGGGAAGTCCCATGGGTAATTACGGCTCCATGAACTTCGGAATGATAACCTCCTACGGAAACCGCCTTAACATTCCGGACAACTGCTACAAGCAGATCACCACGGACATATACGGAACCGTCAATTCCGGCGGTGTGCTCATAAACCTCAAAGGCGAGGTCGTTGGTATCATAAACTGGGATTATGCCGACAGGAACGCGCCGAACCTCATCACTGCCTTCGGAATCTCGGAGCTTAAGAAGACGATGGAAAAGATGATAAACAATCAGGATCTCATCCATCTGGGCGTTACTGCCATCGATGTTCCTTCAGAGGCAAGGACCGGTTACGGAGCTCCCGCAGGGGCTTTTGTTGTTTCGGTTGAAATGGATTCCCCTGCCATGCGCGCAGGCATTCAGGCGGGCGACATTATCGTGGGGATCGGAAGCAAGACCATCGCTTCAAGCACGGAACTGGTAGCGGCGATCAGGGATCTTGCCGTGGAAGAAGAAATGACTGTGAATGTTGTGCGATACTCTCAGGAAGAATATAAAGAATTAAGCTTTTCGGCTGTGCCGGAAGCATTAGGAGAGAAAGACAGGTGATATCATGAAATTTATCAAGGATTTAAGAGACGGCGAGCATTTACAGGGGATCTACCTCTGCAAACAGAAGACTTCCGCCGTTACAAAAAACGGAAAGCCCTATGACAACGTTATCCTTCAGGACAAGACCGGTTCCATAGACTGTAAGATCTGGGACGTTGGAAGTGCCGGAATAGCGGATTTCGAGGCTCTTGACTATGTGGACATAGTCGGTGACGTTTCGGTATTCAACAATGCCCTTCAGGTATCCATAAAGAGAGTGCGCGTGGCTCAGGAAGGGGAATACGAGCCGGGGGATTACCTTCCCGTAAGCTCTAAAAATAACGATGAGATGTTTAAGGACCTTATGTCCCTCATCAATTCCGTTGATAACCGTTTCCTTAAGAGACTTCTCGAATATTTCTTTGTGGATGATGCGGCTTTCGTTAAGAAGTTCAGAAATTCCAGCGCGGCGAAAAGCGTGCATCACGGATTTGTGGGAGGACTTCTGGAGCATACCCTTTCCGTGGCTCAGACCTGCGACTATCTTTCAAAGAAGTATCCCATTCTCAAGAGGGACCTTCTTGTTACGGCAGCGATCTGCCACGACATCGGAAAAACAAAGGAACTGACACCCTTCCCTGAGAATGATTACACCGATGAAGGAAATCTCCTCGGACATATCGTTATGGGCTATGAAATGATAGGAGAAGCCGCAAGGAACATCGACGGTTTTCCGAGAAGCCTTGAGGATGAGCTTAAGCACTGCATTTTGGCACATCACGGAAAGCTTGAGTTCGGATCCCCCAAAAAGCCCGCACTTATCGAGGCAGTGGCATTGAATTACGCCGACGATCTCGATGCGAAGATGGAGACCTTCAAAGAAGCGCTGGAAAGCTCCGTGGGAACGGACTGGCTGGGCTTTAACAAAATGCTCGAAACCAACATACGCATGACGAAAGAAGAGGAATGATCGATGCTTGCAAAAAACAGCGAGATCGAACTGAATATTACCGCTCTTGGAAATGACGGAGAAGGTATAGGAAGAAGCGGCGACGGTATCACGATCTTTGTGCCCGGGGCTGTACCGGGAGATGTGATACTTGCTCACATTACCAAGGTTAAAAAGACCTATGCCTACGGTATCGTTAAGGAGATCCTTACAGCTTCCAAAGACAGGGTTGAGCCTAAATGTCCCGTCGCATCAAAATGCGGTGGCTGTACTCTTCAGCATCTTTCCTACGAGAAGCAGCTTGAATACAAGCAGAACAAAGTCCGTGACTGCATCGAGCGCATAGGCGGGATTGTTGATCCTCCCATGGAGCCCATAGTCGGCGCGGAGAATACATATTTTTACAGAAACAAAGCGCAGTTTCCCGTGGGAACCGATAAGGACGGAAATCCCGTCATCGGCTTTTACCGCCGTCATTCCCATGATGTTGTGAATAATCCCGATTGTGTCATTCAGGCTCCCGTAAACGGTGGAATAATGAAGGCATTTTCGGAGTTCATGGTGGAAAACTCTCTTTCTTCTTACAATGAAGAAACCGGAAAGGGTCTTATCCGCCATGTATATACCCGTGTGGGCTTTGCGACAAAAGAGGTTATGGTCTGCATCGTTGCAAACGGGAAGGAGATCCCAAATGCAGCCGGACTGGCGGAGCGCCTATCCGGGGTGTGCAAAGAGCATGGCTTAAACCTTGCAAGTCTCGTCCTTAACGTTAATCGAGAGAAGACAAACGTTATCCTCGGAAAAGAGACGATAACCCTTTACGGCAAGGATCATATAACGGATAAGATCGGTGACGTGGCGTTTAATATCTCGCCTCTTTCTTTTTATCAGGTCAATCCCGAGCAGACAAAGAAACTTTACGATCTGGCTGCGGAATACGCAGGCCTTACGGGAAACGAGGTACTTTGGGATCTGTACTGCGGGATCGGAACCATTTCCCTTTATCTTTCCCGCAAGGCAAAAAAGGTCTACGGCGTTGAGATCATTCCCGAGGCGATAGAGAATGCCAAGGAAAATGCCCGCATAAACGGCATCATCAATGCGGAATTCTTCACAGGAGCCTCCGAGGATGTGGCACCGAAGCTTCCTACTCCCGATGTGATCATCGTGGATCCTCCCAGGAAGGGCTGCGACGAGAAGCTCATCTCCACGATCCTTGAAGTAAAGCCCCGCCGCCTTGTCTATGTCTCCTGCGATCCCGCGACTCTCGCCCGGGACCTTAAGATCCTCACCGCCGGCGTCTTCACCCTTAATCGCGTCCGTCCCGTGGATCAGTTCATCCATTCCGGGCATGTGGAGACTGTAGTGTTGCTCACAAGAGTGAACTAATAGAAATCCTTGAATTTACGCACTTTTTCGAGCATTTCACGTTTGATAAGACTGATTATTCTGAGCGTGGAAAGCACATGAAAAAGTATATTCGGGTAG
>JAEEIN010000119.1 GCA_016281385.1 Lachnospiraceae bacterium
ATATTTCCCCAATCTTCTCAAACTTCAGAGAGAGGCGATACAGGAAAAGATCTCATGCAACTTTAAGACAAGGCCCGGCGCTCCGGAAACATACACATATGATGAGGCCATCGAGATGTATAAGCTCACCCTCGTCAACGCGGTGGTCAAGAATGCCAAGGCAAGTGAAAAGGCATATATCTGCCTCAAGACCTCCTGGCTGTACAGAGGTAAGGCAGAAGAGTTGGGAGAGGGACATCCCGATTACGAAGCAACAAAGGCAAACGAGTTTGAATTTACCAAGAATGCTTACGAAGGTTTTGTTGCTGCGGTTGCCAGCGAATCCTTCCCAATGTGCGGAATGGACGAGATGACCGTTAACTACTTAATGGCCAACCTTGCAGTCATGACCGAGCATTATGATGTGGCTTCGAAGCTTATCTCCACGATCCTCACTTCCATTTCCGCAAGCTCAAGGGTTAAAGACAAGACCAGAGAGCTTAAGGAAGAAGTTATAAGGATACTCCGCGGAAACGGGAAATAAAATGTACAAAATCACGATTGACATGATCATATAAGCACTATATGATTGAGTCATACAGAGTCTATATGACTGACGGATAATGTGGAATCGACCACAGGAAGTATAGATGATAATAGCCGACCGTCTGGGCACAAATGTAGTGGCCGGATGTCGGCTATTTTTAACTTTCATCTCATAAGAAGAAGGAGGAACAAGATGAAAACATTCGAACTTAAAAATCTTCTTACGTCAAATGCTTATCCCGGACGTGGCATCGTCATCGGAAGATCCGAGGACGGAAAGAGTGCGGTGATCGCATATTTCATCATGGGAAGAAGCGTTAACTCAAGAAACCGTATCTTTGTTGAAGACGGCGAAGGTATCAGGACTCAGGCATTCGATCCTTCCAAGCTTTCTGATCCCAGTCTTATCATCTATGCACCCGTCAGAGTGTTCGGATCCCACACCATCGTAACAAACGGTGATCAGACCGATACCATCTATGACGGCTTAAGAGCGGGAAAGAGCTTTGAAATGGCTCTTCGCGCAAGAAAGTACGAGCCCGATGAACCCAATTTCACCCCTCGTATCTCAGGTATCCTTCATTTCGAGGAGAATTCCTTCAACTACGAAATGAGCATCTTAAAGAGCAACAACGGTGACGGAAGCTGCTGCAACCGTTACACCTTCTCATACGACAATCCCAAGATCGGTGAGGGACGTTTTATTCATACATACATGAAGGATGAAAATCCCCTTCCCAGCTTCGAAGGTGAACCGGAAGTCGTAAAGATGAGCGGTGACATCGATGACTTCGGAAACACCGTATGGGAGAGTTTAAACTTTGATAACAAGGTTTCTTTGTTTGTCCGTTATATCGACCTTGCAACGGGCAAGTGGGAGACCAGGATCTATAACAAAAACATTTAAGCAGGAGGACCTATGAACGAGATTCAGTTAAAGTACGGATGTAACCCCAATCAGAAGCCTTCCAGGATCTTCATGGAAGACGGAAGCGACCTTCCGGTGACGGTTTTGAACGGACGTCCCGGCTACATCAATTTCCTTGATGCATTTAACGGCTGGCAGCTTGTAAAGGAGCTTAAGGAGGCAACGGGCCTTCCCGCAGCCACAAGCTTCAAGCATGTATCTCCCGCAGGTGCTGCGGTAGGTCTTCCTCTTTCGGATACTCTTGCAAAGATCTACTGGGTTGACGATCTTGGCAAGTTAAGCCCCCTTGCATCGGCTTATGCCCGTGCCAGAGGTGCGGACAGGATGTCTTCCTTCGGTGATTTCATCGCTCTTTCCGATGTGTGTGATGTTGATACCGCAAGGCTTATAAAGAGAGAAGTTTCCGACGGTGTCATCGCTCCCGGATATACCGATGAGGCGCTGGAGCTTCTTAAGCAGAAGAAAAACGGTAACTACAATGTTATACAGATAGATCCTTCTTACGTTCCCGCAGAGATCGAGCGTAAGCAGGTTTACGGAATCACCTTCGAACAGGGAAGAAACGAACTTGACATCAACGGAGATCTTTTTGCAAACATCGTAACGAAGAACAAAGATATCCCCGAGTCGGCACTTATCGACATGAAGATCGCGATGATCACCCTTAAATATACCCAGTCAAACTCCGTGTGCTATGTAAAGGACGGACAGGCCATCGGTATCGGTGCAGGTCAGCAGTCAAGGATTCACTGCACACGTCTTGCGGGCCAGAAGGCAGATAACTGGTATCTTCGTCAGAGCCCTCAGGTAATGGGACTTGATTTCCTTGACACCCTGGGACGTGCGGACAGAGACAATACCATTGATGTTTACATGGGTGACGAATTCGAAGATGTTTTAAGAGAGGGCGAATGGCAGAAGCGCTTTAAAACAAAGCCCGCTGTATTTACAGCCGAGGAAAAGAAAGCATGGCTTGCAGGAAACACCGGTGTCACCGTTGGTTCCGACGCCTTCTTCCCCTTCTCCGACAATATCGAGAGAGCGCACAAGAGCGGCGTTAAGTACATCGCACAGCCCGGCGGATCCGTTCGCGACGACCTTGTTATCGAATGCGCCGACAAATATGATATGGTAATGGCATTTACAGGCATCCGCCTGTTCCACCATTGATCAGGAGGAAAAACAAAATGACAGAATACAAGCCCGTTAAAGAAGGTAAGGTACGTGAGATATATGACATCGGTAATGCACTTATTCTTGTTGCTACAGACAGGATCAGCTGCTTTGATGTCATCTTAAACAATATTGTAACAAAGAAGGGTACGGTTCTTACCCAGATGTCAAAGTTCTGGTTCAACATGACCGAGGATATCCTTCCCAACCACATGATATCAACAGATGTTAACGATATGCCCGAGTTCTTCCGTCAGGATAAGTTCAACGGAAATTCCATGATGGTAAAGAAGCTTAACATGCTTCCCGTTGAGTGCATCGTTCGCGGATACATCACAGGTTCGGGCTGGGCAAGCTATCAGAAGGACGGCACCGTTTGCGGAATCAGGCTTCCCGAGGGACTTAAGGAATCCGACAAGCTCCCCGAGCCCATCTATACACCTTCCACAAAGGCAGAGATCGGCGATCACGACGAGAACATCTCCTTTGAACAGAGTGTTGATTACCTTGAAAAGAGATTCCCCGGAAAGGGTGCGGAGTATGCCGCAAAGCTTCGCGATTACACTATCGCGATCTATAAGAAGTGCGCAGACTACGCTCTTTCAAAGGGCATCATCATTGCAGATACAAAGTTTGAGTTCGGTCTTGATGAGGACGGAAACATTGTTGTGGGTGACGAGATGTTAACTCCCGATTCCTCACGTTTCTGGCCCCTTGAAGGATATGAGGCAGGTCATTCCCAGCCTTCCTTCGACAAGCAGTTTGCAAGAGACTGGCTCAAGGCAAACGAAGGCCACAACTGGACACTTCCTCAGGAGATCGTTGATAAGACCATCAACAAGTATCTTCAGGGATATGAACTGTTAACCGGAAAGCCTTTGGCATAAATATGAACAATCTTAAAGTAATAGCCCATATAAGGACGGAATTTCCGGAGAAATTCGGAGTTCCGCGCCAGAGCGGGCTCATCCCGGGACTTACGGGAAGGATCGTTTTTGAACCCGAATACAGGAGCAGGGATGCGTTAAAGGGAATCGAAGAGTTCACACATCTCTGGATCCTTTGGGAGTTTGAAGGTGTGCAGACGGAAAGCTTCAATGCAACCGTCAGGCCTCCAAGGCTTGGGGGAAACGAAACAAAGGGCGTTTTTGCCACAAGATCTCCCTTCCGTCCCAATCCCATCGGACTTTCAAGTGTAAAGCTTGAAAGGGTCGAAGAAACCGCAGATGGTCCCGTGCTGGTGGTAAGCGGCATTGATATGCGGGACAATACCCCGATATTTGACATCAAACCCTATCTTGCTTATGCGGACTCTCATTCCGAAGCTTCAAACGGCTTTGCGGAAGAAAAAAGAAATGATGAGCTGGAGGTTGTTTTTCCAAAGAATCTGCTGCAGGTGTTTGAGCCGGAGAGACAGTCAAACATCATTGAGATCTTAAAGCAGGATCCGAGACCTCATTATCAGGAGGATCCCGAGAGGATCTACGGTGTGGCATACGCGGGAAAGAATGTCCGCTTCAAAGTCTGCGGGAAAACGCTTACGGTGGTTGAGATAAATCAGAAACTATTGAATTGATATGAAACTTATCGGAGACCGGTTAAAAGAAGAATACGGTACAAAGGTATATAAGGTGTCTTTGGACGGAGGCTTTACCTGCCCCAATCGTGACGGTACTCTCGGAACGAGGGGCTGCATATTCTGCTCGGCGGGGGGAAGCGGCGACTTTGCCGAATCCCGCAAACTGTCGGTGACTGAGCAGATCGAGGCAGGAAAAAGAAGGGTGGCTTCCAAGGTCAAGGACGGAAAGTACATAGCCTACTTCCAGGCCTACACCGGCACATATGCGCCTGTTGAGAGGTTAAGATCCCTATTTACCGAAGCCATCGATCATCCCGATGTGGTGGCACTTTCCGTTGCCACAAGGCCCGACTGTCTGCCTGAAGATGTTCTCGATCTTTTGTCGGAACTGAATCGCATCAAGCCCGTCTGGGTTGAGCTCGGACTTCAGACCATCCACGAAAAGACGGCAGAATATATCCGTCGCGGATATCCCCTTGAGGTATACGATAGGGCGGTTAAAGAATTAAGGGCTCGTGATATCGAAGTCATCACTCATGTGATCCTGGGCCTTCCCGGGGAATCAAAAGAAGATATGCTTGATACTGTCCGGTATGTTTGTTCTTCCGGTGCTACGGGTATAAAGCTTCAGCTCCTTCATATCTTAAAAGGCACCGACCTTGAAGCGGAGTATTTAAAAGGTCGCGTCACTCCCCTGACCGAGGATGAATACATCGATCTGTTAAGATCCTGCAAACCTCTCATCCCCGACACCGTAACGGTCCATCGCCTAACCGGCGACGGCGACAAGAAGCTTCTCATAGCTCCAAAGTGGAGCGAAGACAAGAAGCATGTCTGGAACAGGATACAAAAAGAAGTATTGAAATAAAGAAAACTCCCGAAGCAAGAAATGCCTCGGGAGTTTTTGATTGTCTGAAATGATTTATCAGTCATCCCCATCCAGGGCTTCGAGGCCTTTGGCGTTGGCGACCTTAACGGCTTTGATGTTCTTAACAAGGGCGGTGAACATCATAAAGCTTAAGGCTACGAGGATGCAGGAGTATATCGGAAGAGCGTGCCATACTCCGGAAACATTGAAGATGAATCCGAGAAGAATGGGGGTAACGGTCTGAGCCGACATGCTTGCGGTGTAGTAGTAGCCGGTGAATTTACCGATCTTCTTGGAAGAACAAAGCTCAACCACCATGGGGAAGGAACAGTTGTGAACGAGTGCCATTCCATAGCCCTTTATTGCCCATACAACAAAGAGGATGGTGGGGAAGGCGTATTCTCCGTTTGCGCCCACAACAACCCCTGTGGGTCGGGCAAAGCACATGATTATGAGTGCTGCGAAGGTTAAGCAAAGACCTGAGGAAATGGTCCATTTACGACCGATCTTATCTGCGATGGTACCTGCGGTGGCAAAACCGATAACGGATGCAAGACCGCCGAGGATGGTAAGTATCATTGTTTTTCCCGAAGAGGAATTTAAGAAGTAGATAACGTAGTTACCGATGTAGGTTCCGATGGCATTGTCGGCCATGAACCACAAAAACTCGGCACCGAGGATAGCAAGGAGCATGCGTTTATTGGCTGCGGGCATGGGCTTGTCATCGTCGATGGGCTGCTCGATGGCCGCAAGGCGTTCACCTTCTTTCAGTTCATCCTTGAGTTCTTCTTCAAGCTTGTTTTCCTTAATGGTGAAGAAGAGTACCATTGCGGAGATCACCATGAGAACAGAAGCGATAAGGAAGGGGATCTCGATGGTCCAGACATTTCTTGCCTCATCTGCGGAATTGATATAGTCGCTTAACTTAAGGAATATTCCGAGAACCGTTGCTGCCGCTCCGCCGAAATAACCCATGATATTGATGATACCGTTTGCCTTGGCACGAAGGGGCTTGGGCGTAATGTCGGGCATCAACGCAACCGCGGGGTTACGGTACATCATCATGAACATCAAAACGATGGCCATCATGATTACCATGCCGACTATGTTGTTCTTATGGAAAAACAACGGAATGAAGGGAAAGGCAACTGCCGCTACGAAGGTTCCCGTAAGGATGTAGGGCATGCGCTTGCCAATGGAACTGTGAGTCCTGTCGGAAAGGCTTCCGAAGATGGGAAGCAGTATCAGTGCGGCAAGATTGTCGCAGGCCATTATGATACCGACCAGCCACTGAACGTTAAGGATCTGTGAGTCCTGACCCGAATTCTTTAATTCGAAAGAGGACATATGATACATTCTTCTTGCGAAGATGTCGGTTAAGAATGTGGGGCACCATGAATCGTAAACCTGCCACAGAAGAAGGATGCCGAAGAAAGCGAAACCGATGAGACAGGTGCGCTTTACGTTTAATTTAAGCCCCGTTGAATTACTGTTTGTTTTGCTCATTTTGTAATCTCCCTCAATTTTTTTGTACCACTCTTTCATTATAAGTATTCACAGGATATTTCTCAATAAGTATAATGATAAGAGATCATTTTTGATGTAAGGAAGTTTGGATTTTGGATAAAACAAAAAAACGCTTTGAAAAATATAATATTGCAGAGGCTGTGATCTTTTTCGCAGGTGCCTTTCTCAGGATATTCAGGCTGGGAACCCTTCCCTCGGGGGTATATATAGACGAGCCCCCCATGGCCTACAGCGCCTGGTGTATCGCCAATTACGGCGTTGACAGGTATCTAAGGCACATGCCCGTATATTTCCAGAACTGGTACAGCGGACAGAGTCCCATGTACACATATCTTCTTGCACTTTTGTACAAACTCGGCGCTCCCATGGGAAATGCCGCGGTCATCAGGCTTCCTGCCTGCTTTTTCGGTATTTTGATGCTCTTTTTGGTCTATTTTACCGTAAAGGAGCTGACAACGAACGGACATATAAGATTTTTCGCATTGTTCTGCACTGCTTTCTGTCCGTATTTCGTAATGCAGAGCCGCCTGGGACTTGACTGTAACCTTCTGCTTTTCTGGTCCATGTTTTCGCTGCTCTTCCTTATAAGATACTGCAAAGGCGGAAAACTGCCGGATCTTGTCATATGCGGAGTGCTTTTCGGCCTGTCGCTTTACACCTATGCACTAAGCTACATTCTGCTTGGGATCTTTCTTGTGCTGGCGGCATTGTATCTTTTACGGACAAAGAAGATCGATGTAAAAAGAACACTTCTCTGGGCTGTCATAGTTGTTGTCGTGAGCCTTCCGGTGATCCTTTTTGCCATATCTGTGGTATTCAGACTGCCCGAGTATTCGTTTCTCGGATTTACGGTGGCTCCGGTTTCTTCAGGAAGGCTGTCGGAACTGTCAGGGAAAAACTTTATAAAAAATGCGATATTGTCTCTTTGGGCGGCAATGACCCATGACGATCACTATGCACTTACGGTTGATGAATTTTCAACGCTTTACTATATTTCGATCCCCTTTGTCATTGTCGGTGCCTGTGTGAGCATCGTGAATTTTGTAAAGTCGGTTGCAAAAAAAGAATTCTGCTTCGACGGTCTGTTTGTTCTTTTTGCACTTTCAAATGCAGTGGTGGGGGGAATGAACGGAGAGGTGCTGGTCTACAGGATAAATGCCGTGTTCGCCGCATATCTGTATTTCCTTGTAAAAGGAGTTTATGTGTCGGTCAATGCAATAAAAAAAGAACCTGTCAAAAAAGCGGCCGGTGCGGTACTGGCTTTGATATACGCCGGGTTTGCCTTTATGTTCGTCGGGTTTTATTTTTCTTACTATACAAGGGCCTACGACGGATTCACCCATTCCGCATCGGATGCCATCGGGTTTGCCCGGGAAAATGAGCCGGGTATGACGGTGTATGTCGATTACATGGGGCTTCCGGAACTTCTGCTTTGGGAGGAGCCCATATCCCCCTACGAGTGGAATGAAAGTGAGACCGTAAACGGTGTGGTACCGAAGATACCCGAGGATTTCGACATCGGAGCCGGATATATTGTAAGAATAGCGGACCGCTTTAACCGGGAGAAGATCCTTGGAAGCGGTACGGATATCAGGACATATGAGTTTGAAGATTATGCACTTTTCATAATTGACAGGTGATATTGGCAGATATGTTGTCGCAGAGTAAGAAAAGTATTGATAATATCAACAAAAGATTAATAATTTTCTTGATTTGGGTTGTGCAATATTGTAAAATTCAGCTATACAGGTTTGTTATGACAACCTTGTAATTATAGGTCTTATTCAGGAGGGTATATGTATGGCTACTGCCGCAAAAACAACCAAGAATAAGGGCTCAAAACTGACAATGAGGCTCACTCTCATTCTGTTTGCACTTATTCCTCTTATCATCACATCTCTTACCATCGGACTCGTTTCTATCAGAAAGAGTCAGGCACAGATCAAGGGAGATACCCATGATTCTCTTGTGCAGGTCATCACAAATGTAGGTAATTCCTTTGATACGATCACCGACAACAATAAGGAGAAGTTAAAGGCATTCACCACTGCACCGATCCTTAAGGAAGCGCTTCTCAATCCCGATGATCCGGCGATCCAGGCAAGTGCCCAGCAGTATACACTTGATTTCTTCGGAAAGCTTGACGGCTGGGAAGGTCTTTACCTTGCAGACTGGAATACAAAGGTTTTAACGCATCCCAGTACTGCCATCATCGGAAAGACCCTTCGTGAAGGCGACAGCCTTAAAGGACTTCAGAATTCCATGCAGTCGGCAGCGGACGGCGTTTTTAATACCGGTATTCTGGTAAGCCCCGCTTCGGGACAGAACATTATGTCCATGTATGCTCCCATCATCGTAGACGGAAAGCCTCTTGGATTTGCAGGCTGCGGATTCTATGTACAGGGTATTGCGGAGAAGATCTCCGATGTTTCCGCACTCGGCATTTCGGGCTCATATGTATACTTTGTTGACAAGGGTGGTACAATGCTTCATCACCCCACTCCCGAGAAGATCGGTCAGCCTGTTGAAAATGCGGCTGTTAAGCAGCTTCTTGCAGAGATCGCAGCCGGCAAGCATCCCGCTCCCGAAGTTATCGAATATGTATTCAAGGGCGCTAACAAGTATGCAGCTTACTATATAGGCGAAGATGAGAACTATATTGCTGTTCTTACCGCTGACGAAGATGTTGTTCTTAAAGGCGTTAAGGAGATCACAACATTCATCGCGTCCATTTGTATCATTTGTATCGTATTGTTTACGATCTTTGCTCTCGCAATTGAAAGAGTGATCTCGGTTCCGCTCATCAAGATCTCTGCTTCTCTTGATGAACTCAGTACCGGTGATGTTACGGCTAAATGCGATGCAAAGTCACATATCCGCGAGACGGTTACTCTTATCAAGTCTTTCGGCGCATTAAAGGATGCACTTTCCAACTCGATGATGTCTGTTAAGGATTCTGCTGTTGCCCTTGACGAATCCATCAAGAACGTTGACGGCATGACCGGTGACAATGTTGAGGCTATCTCTCAGATCAACATCGCAGTCAACGAAGTTGCAGAGACATCCCAGAGCGTTGCACAGAATGCACAGCTTATGTCAGAGAAGTCTGTTGATCTCGGTGAGAACATCGGACGTCTCCATGAAAACGTTCAGAACCTTTACAGTGCTTCACAGACCATCAAGAATGCAAACGATGAAGCTACCGTATGCATGAAGTCCGTACTTTCCGGAGCAAATGAATCCGTTAAGGCAATGGAAGATATCACCAGCAAGATCAACGAGACCAACGCCGCAATCTCCGGTATCGGTTCCGCTCTTCAGGCTATCGAATCCATCGCCGCTCAGACAAACCTTCTTTCTCTTAACGCTTCCATCGAGGCTGCACGTGCCGGTGAGGCAGGCCGCGGTTTCGCAGTAGTTGCGGATGAGATCAGAAGCCTTGCAGATTCCTCAGCCGAATCCGCAAAAGAGATCAAGCAGATCATCGAGAACGTTATCGTTCTTTCAAACAGCACTGTTGATATCTCCGATCGCGTATTCGAAGTTATCAACAAAGAGCGTACCGATATCGAGGAAGCTCAGGAGAAGTTCACAGTCCTTTCCGGTTCCGTTGAAGACTCCATCGTTGAGATCGATACCATCAGGAACATGACCGGAACTCTTGACGAGATCAAGGTTGAACTTACAAATGCTACATCCGAACTCGGAGCTATCTCCGAAGAGCTCGGTGCTTCCGCAGAGGAAGTTGCAGCATCCTGTCAGTCAGTTACCGATGCCTGTGAAGATACAAGAAGATCCACAGAGGATATGAGAGCCGTTAACGAAGAAATGAATCAGGCAATCTCCTTCTTCAAGCTTCAGTAATACATTTAGGAATGTAACGAAAGGTGTCGCCTTTTATGGCGACACCTTTTTCTCTTGCATTTACTCGCATTTCAATCTAAAATAAAGTGATATTTTTTAAGGAGAACACAGATGAGTGAAGAAATTTTGAACTCCGGTGCGGATCCCATTCCGGAAAACACCAACTTTATTTATGACTTTATCAGAAAGGACATAGCCGAAGGCGGACAGTACGAGGGTATGACGGTTCACACACGTTTCCCTCCGGAACCCAACGGTTATTTACATATCGGACACTGTAAGGCACTTTGCATTGATTTCGGCATGGCTGAGAAATTCGGCGGTATCTGCAACCTTCGTATGGATGATACAAACCCTGCCAAGGAAGATACGGAATATGTCGATGCCATCAAGCAGGATATCCACTGGCTCGGTTTTGACTGGGGCGACAGATTTTTCTACGGTTCCGATTATTTTGAAAAGGACTACGAGTTTGCGGTTGAACTCATAAAGAAGGGACTTGCTTATGTCTGCGAGCTCACTCCCGAGGAGTTTAAGGCTAACCGCGGTGATACGACACATCCCGCAGTTTCTCCCTACAGGGACAGACCCATTGAGGAGAACCTTGCTTTATTTGAGAAGATGAAGAACGGAGAAGTGGAAGAGGGTAAGATGACCCTTCGTGCGAAGATCGACCTTGCCAGCGGAAACTTCAACATGAGAGATCCCGTCATCTATCGTATCCGTTTCATCAACCATCACCGTCAGGGAACAAAGTGGTGCATCTTCCCCATGTATGACTTTGCGCATCCCCTTCAGGATGCCCTTGAGGGGATCACCCATTCCCTCTGCTCCCTTGAGTACGAAGATCACAGACCCCTTTACGACTGGATGGTGAACAATGTATCGATACCTTATCACAAGCCCAGACAGATCGAGTTTGCCCGTCTTAACATTGACCATACGGTAATGAGTAAGAGAAAGCTCCGTCAGCTTGTGGAAGAGAAGTACGTATCAGGCTGGGACGATCCCAGAATGCCTACCTTATGCGGATTAAGAAGACGCGGTTATACCGCAAAGGCCATCAGAAACTTCTGTGATACCATCGGTGTAGCAAAGAGCAATAACATAATCGAATTTGCAGAGCTTGAGAGATGCTTAAGGGACGACCTTAACCTTACCGCAGAAAGAACAATGGCTGTGGTACATCCCGTAAAGCTTACCATAACCAACTATCCCGAAGGAAAGACAGAAAACTTTGAGGTTGAGAACAACCCTCTGGATCCCGAAGCAGGAACTCACGAGATCACCTTCGGAAGAGAACTCTGGATAGAAGAGGAGGACTTCCTTGAGGAGCCCATTCCCAAGTATAAGAGATTATATCCCGGCAACGAGGTTCGTCTTAAGGGCGCATATCTTGTAACCTGTACAGGCTGTAAGAAGGACGAGAACGGCAAGGTGGTTGAAGTCCTTTGCGAGTACGATCCCGAATCCCGCGGCGGCAACCCCGCAGACGGACGTAAGGTGAAGGGTGCTACCATTCACTGGATCGATGCAAATAACTGCGTTGACGCCGAGGTGCGTCTTTACGAGAATCTTTTCTCTGACGAGCAGCCCGACGGTCCCGACAAGAACTTCCTTGAGTGCTTAAATCCCGAGAGCCTTATCGTTATCGACAACTGCAAGGTTGAACCCGCAATGGTTGACATTGCAAAGAAATTTGATGAACAGGAAAACAGAACGGGAGTCAATGCTCCTACCTTCCAGTTCATGCGTGTCGGTTTCTTCTGTCTTGACAACAAGGACAGTTCCGCCGATCATCTTGTGTTTAACAGAAGCGTTCTGTTAAAGGACGGCTTTAAAAAATAAAGGGGGTATTTACCATGAATATGTATGCACTGCTTGACATTGCAAATCCTTCCGGATATGAGATCGAGTATGAATCGGGATTTCCGGTAGTAGCCGTAGCAATCGGTGCGGTGGTCATCATCGCAGCTACGATCGCGATCATTGCATTCATCAGGAAGAACAAAAAGAACAAGTAAGAAAGAAAATGCTCTGCACGATGGTCGTGCAGAGCATTTTTTACTACCATATGATTATCGGCATATCCTCAGTGAGCTTTTCATATATTATCGCTGCGGTATTAAGCCTTAAGTTTACACATCCGTGGGAACCGTTTCCGTTTCTGTTCTCGCCTCCGAATTCCCATTCTTCACGCCATGTTGCATCGTGGAATCCGTCTGCATGCGCTTCGTCGAACAATACCCAGTAGTGAACGAAATCTTCCCAGGTGGGGCCTTTGAGAGTGACTTCCGTTTTCTTCTCATATACATGGAAGAATCCGGGATAGGTGTTTATCTCGCCCTGTCCGATCTCTCCGGTGGTACAGTCGTCATAAACTATAAGTTCGCCGTTTAAGTAAAACCACACTTTCTGGTGTGCCAGACTTACCTCCATATAGGAATTTCCCTGAAGATTGCCGGCAGCCCTTGCACATGTGTGGGTATAGGAGCACTTGGAAGTGCTTTCCGGGCTGTTCTCAAGGATCCCTGCGGAAATCTTGTCGATGGTTCCTTCACGGTCGATGAGCCAGCCGTAATTTCCGTAATCAAGGTAAACGGTCTCGCCGAAACTGTTTACAAATGTGTACTCCTTGTTGTAGGAATCGTATCTTTCCTTAAGCCCGTCAACATATTTGCCAAGCTTGTCCCGATCCACCGCGATATGGGTATCGGAAAATATGAGATAATCTCTTATCGCATCGCTGTCAAAGGATTCGGAAAGTCCGCAGACCCGGATATCCAGAGTTTTGTTAAGCAATGTGTGGTAGTAATCCTCGGTTTCCACCAGAATGGGATCCTCGGAAGTTACTTCCGGAGAGAGGTAATCGCTGTCTTCGATGACTACGGTATCGCTGCCTGCAAAGAATGCATCGATGAGCTTTGAAACAACGGTCTTTCGATCAGCCAGAGTTCCGTATACTTCGGGAACGATGCTTGTTTCGCCGGTATCGATATCCAGATAAACATAAGCATCGGCGGGGGCCTCCTGGGTTGTCTCGTTTATGCAGGCGATCCCGGAATAGTCGGCGTTGTTAAAGCTTACATCCTCGGTGAGATCGTAGGAATAAAGCTTTGCTGCCGGCTTTGTTGCACCGGAATATTCCTCCAGAGAATAGGTCTGCTTCTCAAAGATATCTTCCACATATGCTTCGAAATTTTCAAAGTCTGCATTGATGGAGGAAAAATAAAACTTTTCGTGCTCTCCGATCCTGTCCGACTCGATACGGATATATCTTGAATCGAATTCCTTCTCTATCTCCTGTGCAGCCTCCTTGGGAGTCATACCCGTGATGTCGATTCCGTTTAAGGAAGACCCTGGGTAGAAAGCCGTGGGACTTGCGGTGAAAGTTTCAAAATCTTCAACCAGCTTCTTTTCTTTGACGTATTTAGTTATCATCAGATACGCAATGGGGGTTACGATGGCAAGTATCACCAGGGGGATCGCCACTGCGAGTATCGTTTTCTTCTTATCTTTATTCATATCCGTCTCCAAAACATGCTTATTTTATGCGAGAAACGGCGGAAAATCAAGCGGAATATCTTAGTCTTTTCTTAATTTGAGGGAGTATGGGGCGGATCGGTTGAGAAAGAAAACTTTTTTTGATAAAATAGCATACAAATCGGTTGACAGAGGAAATAAAATGGAAATAACACAGGCATCGTTCTATTTGTTTATCGGGCTCAGCTGCCTGATCTATTGGCTCATACAGCCCAAATTTCGCTGGTATGTTTTATTGATCGATAGTGTTGTTTTTTGTGCTGTCAATTCACATTTTTCGACATACATCTTTGTGCTGGTCAATGTGTCTTCCGTTTATGCGGCAACCATGCTTTTCGGAGTTGTTGAGAATGTTAAAGCAAAAAAGGCTATAGTTACGGTAACACTTCTTTTAAATGTCGGTATTCTGGCATATCTTAAGTATTTGAATCTGTTTATCGATTCGATCAATTATGTTTCGGGGCGTTTCGGCGGCTCTGTACTTAACCGGGTGTCATGGTATGCACCCATAGGACTGAGCTTTTATACGCTGACGCTGATAAGCTATCTGCTTGACACTTACTGGGGAGTCGCTTCTGTTGAAAAAAATCCTTTAAAACTGCTTCTGTATCTTTTATATTTTCCTCTTCTGGTTTCCGGACCGATATTAAGAGAGAGAGAAACAAAACACAGATTGTTTGAAAGTGTAGAATTTGATCATAAAAGGGCGGTGGCTGCGGTACGTCGTATTGCATGGGGCCTTTTAAAGAAGATGGTGGTGGCGGACAGGCTGGCCCTTGTGGTTTCCTTCATGTTTTCGAATCCGGACCTTTATAAGGGTTTATGGGTACTGATCGCGGGTTTTGCATTTATCATAGAACTGTACTTCGATTTTTCGGGATGCATGGATATCATCATAGGCATATCGGCCTGTTTCGGGATTGAACTTCCGGAAAATTTCAAAGCCCCGTTTCTGTCAAAGAGCATGCAGGAATTCTGGCAAAGATGGCATATCACTCTTGGCTTGTGGCTGCGTGATTACATAATGAATCCGATCTTAAAGTCCGAACCCATGAGAAACCTTGCCGGGCATTGTAAAAAGGCGTTTGGCAAGGGCGGAAAAAAGATCCCGTCTTATATAGCAATGTTTGTTCTGTGGACTGCCATGGGTCTCTGGCATGGGAACAGCTGGAAATATATAGTGGGTGAAGGCTGGTGGTTCTGGCTGATCATAGTACTGGAACAGGTGCTCGAACCTTCAATGGCGTCCTTCAGAAAACGCCATGGCCTGGAGGGGCGCAAATGGTATGGATTTTTAAGGATATGCAGGGTGTTATTACTGTACAATATAGGCATGCTGTTCTTCAGAGCCGAAAGCCTTGCATCCTCTTTTGAAATGGTGAAGAATATCTTTGCTCCGATGGCACTTCGAAGTCCGGCGGCCGCTCTATATGATAATCTTTGGGACGGTTTCGGAGGATTGTATGCAGTGATAGTGGTCCTGTTTGTTTTTGTGCTCCAGATCCTTTGCGATATAAAAACTTACAAGGGAAATTCCATGCAGGAAACGGTTTCCGCATTTCCGACGCCCATCAGGTGGGCATTGTATTTTATTCTTATGCTAACCATCGTTGTATTCGGAATGTTTGGAAAATCCGCTTTTATTTACTTTGGCTTCTAGAAAGGTTTCGATATGAGAAAATTTGTAATTAAATGCATACTTATCATCGTACCGATCTATCTGTTGGTGGTTTCGTTAAATTACTTTGTGGATCCCGCAAATATTTATCATGTGTCCGTAACGGACAGGATATACGATTATCTTAAGGAGTATCCCGCGGTTGAGGTTGTGGGAGATTTTGACGAAGGCGCCTTGCTTGAAAAGAGGATCATGGGGCTTGAAAAAAGCCCTGATACCGTTGTGATAGGTTCAAGCCATGTGCTGTATGTTGCCTGGAAGTTTGACGATTTTTTCAATGCGGGAATGAGCGGGGAATTTTTGGATGATTATTATGCAACCGTCGCTCTTTTGGAAGAGTATGACAAAATCCCAAACAGAGTGATCCTGGCGGTGGATCCCTACATTTTTATGGACGAACTGACCATCCGGCAGGAAAGCCTTTACCGGTATGCTCAAAAGGAAAAGGCATTATTAAGCGGGGAAAAAGAAGGATTTCATTTGCAGGATAATGCCAAATACAAAAAAGCGAAGGAACTGTTTTCTTTTTCCTATTTTCAATCATCCCTGCATTCCCTTATCTATGGAGTTTCATCGTCTTACACCAATCCCACATATGATACCGGGATAGGTGAGTATACAAAATTGCTGCAAAACGGTGTCAGGGTTCCTGCAAGCTCTGCTTTTAATGAAGTGGGGAAGATCCGCGGTGATGCGGAGTGGTATGTAGGCAACGGGACGATATACACAATGAGTGATTACCGAAGCCTTTCCGAAAAAAAGATAAGTGAGTTTGAACGGCTCATCGATCATCTTCTGGAGAATGGTGTTGATGTTGAAATATACCTGCCGAGTTGGTATCATATCTACTATGATGAATTTGAAAGTAACATTCTTTTTTCGGGAGTGATACTGAGCGAAGAATATGTACGTGATATGGCAAAAGTGCGCGGACTGTCGGTGCATGGATCATACAGTCCTTACGTGACGGGACTTAGCGAAGACAGTTTCATTGACAGTATGCATATCGCTCCCGAACAGGCATGGGAGAATTATTGTTTTATACTTTCGGAATAGAGCTGGCAGATTATGAAAGAACTTGAGTATCCCTTTGACCCGGGATATATCCTTACAAACAAAAAGCGTATAAAAAGGCAGCTTCTGGCAGAAGAAAGAGAATTTGTCAAAAAGAACGTTGCCATTCTGGGGGGATATACCACAAATGACATAAAACTGGTGTTGGAACTGTTTTTGCTTAATTACGGGATCATGCCGTCTTTTTATGAAAGTGAGTACAATTCCTTCTATGAAGATGCGGTCTTTGACAATGCGCAGCTTCAGGCATTTAAGCCGGATATCATTTATGTCTGTACTTCAAACAGAAATGTGAAGGTTTATCCCGAACTGTCGGATGATGAGAAAGCCGCAGATGGATTGATCCAAAACGAGATTGCCCGTTTTTCGTCAATTTGGGACAGTCTTTTTTCAAAGTATGGCTGCCCCATAATCCAGAACAATTTTGAGATGCCCCTGTTTCGGCTGCTTGGAAATCGTGACGCATATGACCATCGCGGGCGCGTTAATTTCCTTTCAAGACTTAATGCGGAATTTTATTCTTACGCCCGTGCTCATGAGTATATGCACATATGCGACATAAACTACATTTCCGCGGATTACGGGCTGAAAGAGTGGTCGGATCCTTTCTATTATCATATGTACAAGTATGCCCTGAATGTAAATGCGATACCGTATCTTTCGTTCAACGTGGCCAATATCATCAAATCCGTTTTCGGGAAGAACAAAAAGGCCATGGTGCTTGACCTGGATAACACCCTCTGGGGCGGAGTCGTGGGGGATGACGGTGCCGAGAATCTGTCAATAGGTCCTGATACTTCGGAAGGGCAGGCTTATTATGAATTTCAGCGTTATATCAAGGCCCATAAAGATCTGGGGATCCTGTTAAATATCGCATCGAAGAACGATGAAGCAAATGCCCTTGAGGGTCTGGCTTTAAAGGATTCATTGCTTAACAAAGATGATTTCATCGTGATCAAAGCCAATTGGGATTCAAAAGACCGAAACGTTCGTACCATTGCGGAGGAGTTAAATATCCTTCCGGACAGTCTGGTATTCATTGATGATAACCCTGCCGAAAGACATATCGTCACTGAGCAGATAAAAGGGGTTTCGGCTCCGGATATAGGCGAAGTTACCCGTTACATTCAGAATATCGACCGCAACGGGTTCTTTGAAGCGACCGTAATGACCGCTGACGATGCAAAGCGGACTGAGATGTATAAAGAGAATGTCAAGCGAGCAAAACTACAGGCATCATTTTCGGATTATAACGATTACCTGATCTCATTAAAAATGAAAGCGAAAATAGCCGCTTTCGATAAAGAACATCTGAGCAGGATAGCTCAGCTGACAAATAAGAGCAATCAGTTTAACCTGACGACCAAAAGATATACACAGGAAGAGATCGCGGAGATCAGCTCCGATAAGGATTATATAACCTTATACGGCAGTCTTGAGGATCGCTTCGGGGACAACGGACTTGTTTCTGTGGTAATAGGCCGCATTGTAAATGATGAATGCCTGCTGGACCTTTGGCTTATGAGCTGCAGGGTACTCAAAAGAAACATGGAATTTGCCATGATGGATACGCTGTATGAAATATGTGCAAAGAAAGGCATTAAAAGAATCAGAGGATTCTATTATCCCACACAGAAAAACGGCATGGTCAGGGATTTCTATAAGATCATGGGCTTTGATCTTACCAATGAAGATGAAAGTGGCAATAGTGAATGGCTGTTTAATGTTACAGCCGATTATGTTAAGAAAAACACGGTGATAGAGGTATAAATGAACAACGAAGAATTATACACAAAATTAAATGAAGTTTTCAGAGAAGTATTCGATGATGAATCCATCACAGTCACAAACGTGACTACGGCAGATGATATAGAAGACTGGGATTCGCTTGAGTACATTAATCTGATAGTTGCCATTGAAAAGAAATTCGGCATCAAGTTCAATATGGGTGAAGTCAATTCCTTTAAGAATGTCGGAGAAATGGCCGGATCCATCGTGTCAAAACTGGCCTGATCAAAATGATTTCCGGAGATTTAGCCATGCTTAAATCCGGAAACCATATGATCATTTCCTGTGTTTCCATATTTATTATCGGATCTTTTGCACTGCTTTGTAAACGGGGATTCCCACCAGCAGTGCAATTATCATTTTTGCAAGGTCGAAGGGTATGTAGGGAAGCACGCCGATACCCAGGGCTGCAAAGAAGGTCATGTTGAGACCGTGGGCAAGCCAGGCGGTTCCGAAGGCGTAGCAGACTGCGGTTCCCAGCACCATGCCAAGTACGGCAAAGGGGATCTTTCTTTTGAAATGATCCAGAAAGAATCCGGCGATAAGTGCTAAGAAGATGTATCCGACAATATATCCACCGGTAGGTCCCGCAAGCTTTCCTATTCCGCTTGTGAAGCCTGCAAAAACGGGAATGCCGATGAATCCGATGAGGATGTATAAGGCAACGCTTATGGTTCCGTCCTTCATGCCAAGGACTATAACGGCAAGAAAGATGCCCAGGATGCCCAGAGAAACGGGCACGTCACTGATGGCGATGGGAAAGGCGAGAGGGCCGAGGATGCAGACAACTGCCGTTACCAGGGCAATCTGTGTTATTCTTTTTACGGGAAATTTTTTTTCTTTCTTTTCTGACATATGTTTACCACCTCAATAAAAAAAGTTTACAATCAACGATGGAAAGTTTACAATCGTAACAAGGATATGTCAAGTACTTTTTTGAAACAAAGGATCGTCTATGAAGACTAAGGACAGAATATATGAAATGCTGAAGGCCTCGGGGGAAGAGTTTGTTTCGGGAGAAAAAATGGCCGAAACTCTTCAGGTTACCAGGGCCGGGATCTGGAAAGCAATAAGGGCACTTGAAAAGGACGGGATCGGAATAGAGGCCGTCACAAATAAGGGCTACAGGATAAAGGCTTTTGACAATGGAACGGATCCGGAACTGATAGAGGAGCTTCTTAAAAAGAAGGGGCTTGAAGTTAAGGTTTTCTATTATGATGAGACCGACTCCACAAACCTGAGGGCTAAGGAGCTTGGAAGCGAGTATCCGGGAAATCTTCTTGTTATTGCGGGAAAGCAGACCATGGGCCGGGGAAGAAAGGGAAGACACTTCTTTTCTCCCGGAAGGACCGGGATCTATATGAGCTTTCTTTTAAGAAACGGTGAGTCCGTTAAGGAGCTTTCCACCCTTACCGCCAATGCGGCGGTGGCAACGGCAACGGCCATCGATAAGGAAGCTTTTGGCGGAAAAGATACGGTTAAGATCAAGTGGGTGAACGACCTTTATCTTGAAAGCAGAAAGGTTACAGGAATCCTCGCCGAGGGCTTTGCGGATATAGAAGGAAACGGGGAATTCTACGTGGTTACGGGCATAGGCATTAATCTTTACGAGCCCGCAGGCGGTTTCCCCGAGGATATAAAGGATAAGGCAGGCTCCGTTGAAGGCTGCGGAGGAAAGCTCTCTTCCGATTCAAGGAACCGGATCATCGCAGACACCGTGGCAAACATCGTGTATTATCACGATACGCCGGCGGAGAGCCTTAAGATCTACAAAGACAAGTCAAACCTTATCGGCAGCAGGGTTCTCATCAATACTTTTTCTTCTTCCGGGGAAAAAGAAACCGCCCTGGTTACGGGGATCGACGACGAGTGTCACCTTCTTGTCAGATATGACGACGGAAGGACCGAAGCCCTGTCTTCAGGGGAAGTCAGCGTAGTAAAGTGTTAACTTGTTAAAATTTTTATTGACATTGATTATATTATTTGGTATAAAATCTTTAAACCGATGAGAAAGAGTAGTAAGTTTTATCACTTCATTCACAGAGAGCCGCGGGCGGTGGGATCGCGACATTGAAAATAAAGCCGAATGGACTTTCGAGGGCAAACAGAATACCGAAA
>JAEEIN010000120.1 GCA_016281385.1 Lachnospiraceae bacterium
ATTATGCAGTTACCTGCCATGTTGACACCCATGTCGGTGGGTGATTTATAAGGGCTTTCCCCGAGGATCTGCGTAAAGATCGCATTAAGAACGGGGAAGATCTCAACGTCACGGTTATAATTGACAGTTGTGACACCATATGCTTCCAGATGGAAGGGGTCGATCATGTTAACATCCGCAAGGTCTGCGGTGGCTGCTTCATAAGCGATATTAACGGGATGATTAAGGGGCAGGTTCCAGATGGGGAAGGTTTCAAACTTCGCATATCCGGCCTTTACGCCACGCTTGTTTTCATGGTAGAGCTGGGAAAGACAGGTTGCCATCTTTCCGCTTCCGGGGCCGGGAGCCGTGATGACTACCAGGGGCCGGGTGGTTTCGATGTAATCGTTCTTTCCGTATCCGTCATCGCTTACGATGAGGGGTATATTGCTGGGATAACCCTCGATGGGGTAATGAAGATAGGACTTTATATTCAGGGATGAAAGCTTTGCCCTGAAGGCATTTGCCGCAGGCTGACCCGCATATTTTGTAATAACAACGCTTCCAACATAAAGTCCGACGCTTGTGAAAGCATCTATAAGTCTTAAAACATCAAGGTCGTAGGTGATACCGAGGTCGCCGCGCTTTTTGTTCTGCTCAATGGCATCTGCGCCAATGGCGATGACGATCTCCGCCTTGTCCTTCATCTTTAAGAGCATCTTAAGCTTACTGTCGGGCTGGAAGCCGGGAAGCACTCTTGAAGCATGGAAGTCATCAAAAAGCTTGCCGCCGAACTCAAGGTAAAGCTTGTCACCGAAGTGGGAAACTCTCTCGAGGATCCTTTCCGACTGCATCTGAAGATATTTGTCATTGTCAAATCCGATTTTCATATATTTCCTCCGAAATCTCTTTCACACTGTCACATAATACACAAAACATGTTGATTTTTCAATGAATTCTTCCCATTTCTTTTAGACTTTTTTCACATTTAAGTTATTGCTTTAATACCGATATGAAAATATAATAAACTCGTGATTTGTCCCGTGAAAGAAGTGATCGGGACAGGAGGAATTTTTCTGATGGATAATAACAACAATCAAAATAACAATCAGAACAACAACAATAACCGCAACAATTTTAGGCTTGCTCCCATGCTTGTTGCGATCCTTGTTGTTCTTCTTATAATCAGCTACTTTACAAGGGCCGTTTCAAGCGCCACCACGAGGGAGATCAGCTATACCGAATTCCTTACGATGCTTGAAGCAGGTGAGATCAAGGAGGTACTGCTGGATTCAGACCGTATCACCTTTACCCCTGTGGCCGAAGAGGATAAGGGACCTTACGGAAATCGTGTGACCGTAACCTATGTGGTCGGTTACACCGAGAGCAGGGATACCCTTTCACAGAGACTTAACGAGGCAGGGGTCAAATTCTCCGGCGAAATTCCGGACAATTCAAGCTGGCTCATTTCCATTATCTTAACTTACGTACTTCCGCTTGCTTTGTTCTTCCTTGTCATCAGCTTCCTTTCAAAGCGAATGGGCAGCGGCGGCGGAATGATGGGTGTGGGCAAGTCAAATGCCAAGGTTTATGTCCAGCGTGAGACCGGAGTTACTTTCAAGGACGTTGCGGGCGAAGAAGAAGCCAAGGAATCCCTTGTTGAGATCGTTGACTTCCTTCATAATCCCGGAAGATATTCAAAGATCGGTGCGAAGCTTCCCAAGGGCGCTCTTCTTGTGGGCCCTCCCGGTACGGGTAAGACGCTTCTTGCCAAGGCCGTTGCGGGTGAAGCACATGTACCTTTCTTTTCCCTTACCGGTTCGGATTTTGTTGAGATGTTCGTCGGTGTCGGCGCATCCCGTGTTCGTGACCTGTTTAAGGAGGCCAGCAAAAATGCTCCCTGTATCGTATTCATAGACGAGATCGATGCCATCGGCCGAAGCCGTGATTCCAAGTACGGCGGCGGAAACGAGGAACGTGAGCAGACACTTAACCAGCTCCTTTCCGAAATGGACGGTTTCGATTCTTCAAAGGGTGTTCTCATCCTGGGTGCAACAAACCGCCCCGAGATCCTTGATAAAGCGTTACTGAGACCCGGTCGTTTCGACAGACGTATCATAGTTGACAAGCCCGACCTTAAGGGCCGTGTTGAGATATTAAAGGTTCACGCCAAGGATGTTCTTATGGACGAGACCGTTGACCTTGATGCCATCGCTCTTGCAACTTCCGGTGCTGTAGGTTCCGACCTTGCGAACATGATCAACGAAGCAGCCATCAATGCAGTCAAGGAAGGCAGGGAATATGTTTCCCAGAAGGACCTTTTCGAGGCTGTTGAGCAGGTTCTTGTGGGTAAGGAGAAGAAGGACCGCATAATGAGCGCCGAGGAAAGAAAGATCGTCTCCTACCACGAGATCGGTCATGCCCTTGTTGCAGCTCTTCAGAAGAATTCAGAGCCTGTTCAGAAGATCACCATCGTGCCCCGTACCATGGGTGCTCTCGGCTATGTAATGCAGGTTCCGGAAGAAGAAAAATTCCTTAACAGTGAAAAAGAACTGAGAGACATGATCGTGGGTTATGTTGCGGGACGTGCTGCGGAGGAGATCGTATTTGACTCCGTTACCACGGGTGCAGCAAACGATATCGAGAAGGCAACGAACATTGCAAGGAACATGATCACCCAGTACGGCATGAGCAAGAAGTTTGGTATGGTTCAGCTTGAAACCGTTGAAAGCAGATACCTTGACGGACGTTCGGTGCTTAACTGTTCCGAAGTGACGGCAGCAGCCATCGATGAGGAGGTTCGCCTTCTTATTGCCGCATCCTATGAGGAAGCAAAGAAGCTTCTTGGGGAGAACAGAGAGCTTCTTGACAAGCTTGCCGCATATCTTATCGAAAAAGAAACCATCACCGGCAAGGAATTCATGGAGATCTTCAGACGCGAAAAAGGCCTTCCCGATCCCGAGGAGGAGAAGAAGGACAGCGAGGCATGTTTAACATAAAAGAAGAACTGGATAAACTCCCGAAGAAACCGGGAGTTTATCTTATGCATGACAAGGATGACAACATCATATACGTAGGTAAGGCCAAAAACCTTTTCAACCGTGTGAGGTCTTATTTCAGGATCATGAACAATCGTACGCCCAAGATCGAGCGTATGATCTCTCAGATTGACCGTTTTGAGGACATTGTGGTGGATTCGGAGCTTGAGGCCCTGGTGCTTGTGAACAATCTGATCAAAGAAACCATTTTCTCGATTTTTGGAGTTTTCTTTGTAGACGCACGAAAATAAGACCGTACTCTGTGGTAGAGATTAACAGCCTTACCAACGTAGAAAACATTATCATTATCATCATGCATAAGATA
>JAEEIN010000002.1 GCA_016281385.1 Lachnospiraceae bacterium
ACCCGGATATCATCATGATCGGTGAGATCCGTGACCAGGAGACGGCAGGTATTGCAGTTCAGGCCTCCATCACCGGTCACCTGGTTGTATCTACACTTCATACAAACTCTTCGGCAAGTACCATAACCCGTCTTGAAGATATGGGCGTTGAACCCTATCTGATAGCCGACTCGGTAGTAGGCGTTATTGCCCAGCGACTTGTAAGGCGCTTATGTCCCGCCTGTCGAATGAAGAAGATAGCAACGGAAGAGGAGTGTCGCGTAATGGGCGTAGATCCTTCAGTTCAGCACATTATCTACGAGCCCAGAATTAAGGACCCGAATTTCCACTGCAGTCAGTGTGATGATATGGGATATAAGGGACGTATCGGTGTATACGAGATCATGGAGATGACTCAGCCACTTAAGAACATTATTTCAAAGGGCGGAAACGCTGAGGAGATCAAGCAGGAAGCTTTAAAGCAGGGAATGCATACCCTCCGTATGAGTGCTTCCGAATATGTACTTGAAGGAATCACATCCTTCAGTGAAATGGTGAAGGTATCATTTGATTCATAAGAAATTGCCCTAGTTAACTAGGGAAGAAGAAATAAAGCCTCTTAGTCAACTAAGGGGAAAACTTCTTTAGGGGAGATGGAGCAGAATGGCTACATTTGGTTATGAAGCAATAGACACAATGGGTAAAACAACCAAGGGCAGTTGCGATGCCGAAAGCGTGGATGATGTAAAAAGCATGCTGAAGGCACAGGGGCTCATTCTTGTATCTGCAAGGGAGCAGAACCTGTTAAACAAAGACATTAATATCGAGTTTAACACCAAGCCCAAGCCCCGTGATCTTTCGGTTTTCTGCCGTCAGTTCGTTAGTATGACGAAGGCGGGTGTTACGATCCTTGACAGCTTAAAGATGCTTGAAGAACAGACTGAAAACAAGATGTTAAGGGATGCCATTTCAGGAGTCAGAGTTAACGTAGAGAAGGGTGAAACCCTTTCGAATTCGGTAGCGATGTTTCCCAAGGTTTTCCCCGATTTGATGGTTAACATGATTGCTGCAGGAGAAGCGTCAGGTTCGCTGGATGTGGCTATGGATCGTATGGCAAGCCACTTTGAAAAATCTGCAAGGATAAGGTCTCTGGTGCAAAAAGCTATGATTTATCCTATCGTAGTTTTGTGCGTTGCAATAGGTATGATTGTAGTTATGTTGGTGATGATTATTCCCAAATATACGGATATGTTTGATCAGTTGGGGACAGATCTTCCCGGAATTACTGTTGCTGTTCAGAAAGCAAGTGATTTCCTTTTATCTTATTGGTTCATACTACTTCCTATTCTTATAGCTTTGGCAATAATGATTGCTGCGTGGGCGAAGACCGATTCGGGGAAACATGTTTTGCACAAGATTAAGTTGTCTATTCCGGCGTTTAAGAATCTTGAAGTTAAACAATCGTCATCTATGATGGCCAGAACGTTATCAACGCTTATGGCGGCAGGCGTTCCTTTGGTGGAAGCAGTAGAAATATCCGGGCAGGTTCTAAATAACGTCTACTTTAAAGAAGCAATGCAGACTTGTAAGGAAGAGATTACAATAGGACAGCCTTTTTCGAGACCATTAGAGGATGTCGGACTTTTTCCTCCAATGGTATACCACATGGTAAAAATTGGTGAGGAATCGGGTAATACAGAGGAGATGCTTAATAAATTGGCCGACTATTACGACGAGGAAGTTGAAGCGGCGGTTCAGGCATTGATGGCATTTATGGAGCCAATGATCATTATAATTCTTGCAGGCCTTGTTCTTGTCTTGATTGGCGCATGTATGGCACCTATGTTTAAAATGTATGGTGATTTAAGCAGTATTGGTTAATTATGAATTAGGCACCCGGTTGTAGGGACAGGTGTTTAAGATAAAAACAAAACAAAAGGAGATTTAAAAATGAAAAAGTTAAACAACAAAGGTTTTTCACTCGTAGAACTTATCATCGTTATTGCTATTATGGTAGTTCTCATCGGACTTCTTGCACCTCAGTTCGTTAAGTATGTTGAGAAGTCAAAGGAATCAACTGACGTTCAGAACCTTGATAGTATCGTTACTGTATGCCAGGCTTACATGGCTGATCAGCCTTCTGCAGAAATTACTATTGATGGCGCCTCCGGAGTATTTGTAATCACGGGAATGCCTGATACTTTTGCAGCTTCTGACGATGGAAAGAGTGTTACTGGCGTAAAGATTAAGGGCGACTGGTCTACTACTGCTCTTAAAGCAGTTGTTGCTACTGATGGTAAGATTACATACACTGGCGAAGCAAAATATATTAAGGTTACAGATAATGCTTTTGTAGGAAAGTAATATTATTGTTATTTAAGGAACATAATGGATATATTTATTTTTTCACTGCTTGTATTTCTTTACGGCATAGTTATAGGGTCTTTCCTTAACGTATGTATCTACAGGATACCGAAAAAAGAGAATATCGTAACGGTGAGATCACACTGCATGGAATGCGGTTACCAATTGAAATGGTACGATCTTATTCCCGTGTTTTCTTGGTTGTTCCTTAAAGGAAAATGCAGAAAATGCGGAACAAAGCTTTCCGCTCAGTACCCCATCATAGAGGCGCTTAACGGCGCCCTCTATGTGGTGGTATTCATAGTAATGAAGGGGGCGATAGTAGAATCCCTACTCTACTGCCTGCTTTTCTCGGCATTACTTGCATTAAGTGTCATAGATTTCAGAACCTATGAGATACCGGTGGGCTTTAATATCTTTATTGCCATACTGGGGGTTGTACGAGTTGCAACCGATTATCGCAACTGGCTTAACTACTTAATTGGGGCCTTGTGCGTTTCTTTGTTTTTATTGTTGCTATATGCAATTACACACGGACGGGCTATCGGAGGCGGCGACATTAAATTAATGGCGGCCTGCGGCCTTGTGCTGGGATGGAAACTTATCATCGTAGCGTTTTTCACCGGATGTATAGTGGGTGCCGTGGTCCACGTTATCCGGATGAAGGTATCAAAGGCGGATCATGTTCTTGCTATGGGACCGTATCTGTCGATCGGAGTGGCATTTGCCGCTTTATGGGGTAATTTATTCTTAGATTGGTATCTTTCCTTTTTGAGAATTTGAGGATCGATATAAAGGAGTGTTATGGCTAACAGGATAATCAGTATTGAGGTAGGGTATTCACTTACGAAGGTCTGTGAAATGGATTTTCGTGCGAAGAACCCGAAGGTCTACAAGTATTTCACCATTCCCACACCCGAAGGGGTTTACGAGGATGGCTTTCTTACGGAAAATCCCGAATTTATCACAACTTTAAGACAAGCTATCGGCTTTAACAAGATGAGAACGAAGCAGGCGGTTTGTTCTGTCACTTCTTCAAAGATCGCAACGAGAGAAGTTATGCTTCCCTCTGTTAAAGCTACTCAGGTTCAGGCTCTTGTTGAAGCAAATGCCGGTGATTATTTCCCTATCAATCTAAATGATTATGAACTGGGCCACCTTGTTATCGGAAATATCAAGGAAACGGACGGTACCAATAAATTGAAGGTTCTTGTAATGGCCTGCCACAAGCAGCTCATTCAGGGATATGAAAAGTTATGTGACCAGCTTGGTTTGCATCTTATCAGTCTTGATTACTCAGGTAACAGCATTTACCAGATAATGAAGAATGAGATCAAGGATGAGACCGAGATGGTTCTTCGTGTGGAAGAGAAGCAGTCCATCGCTACCATCATCAGCGGACAGAATATGATGATGCAGAGAAATGTGGTTTATGGCGTTGAAAATGCGATGTTTGCACTGATGAGCTCCAACGCATTTCCACAGAAGACCTACGAAGAGGCCTATGAGGAGTTAAAGCGGATCAGGTGCATAAGACTTGTTATCAACGATAACACGAAGGTTGTTGAAAAGGACGACGATGAGCCCCAGGTAACCGAGAAGGTTGCCAAGGCCATGAGAGATATAACGGATTCTCTTGCACCCCTTATCGGAAATATCGCAAGAGTACTTGATCTTTACAATTCAAAAAATCCGGATAAGCCTGTTACTAAGATCTCCCTTATAGGTATGGGATCGGATATAAGTGGCTTATCGAAGCTCTTTACAAATGAGCTGGGAGTAAAGACCGTCGTATGTAATAACATCCGCGGAATTAACTGGAACCATGCGGCGGGAGAGGGAAGCAGCGGAAAATATGTTTCCACCATCGGCGCAGGTTTAGCTCCTGTAGGCTTCGTTAACGAAGAGAAGAAAAAGAACGATTTAAAAGATGTAAATTACAAGAATGTGGCATTTCTTGTTGCCATTCTTACCGCTACAATCTGTGGAGCTTTGTATTTCCTGGCATTTACCGAACTTGCGGCGGCAAAAGTTACCAATTTAGCACTTAAGAATGACGAGGCTAAATATGCCCCTTCGGAGGAATTATTTCACAAGTATGAAAAGGTGAAGGCGTTCCATGACGAGGTTTTGATCGATGATAACTTAACCTACAGTGAGAATGATAATCTCATAGCATTCCTTGACAGCCTTGAGAAGGCACTTCCTGAGGAGGCAAAGGTTAAAGAATTCACTTCTTCACCTTCCGAATGCACATTGGCGGTTGAATTTGAAACCATCGATTCTGCCATTGGTTTTGTTCAGGCGGTAAGAGACTTTGACTGTACACTTGATGTAGTTGTCAATTCCATAGCGGCAGAGCCTAAGGAACAGATAGAAGCCGAGGATGAAGGTTCCGAAGAATCATCGGAAGAGGCTGATGCTGACAATTCCGAAAATAGCGAAGGCTCTGAAGAAGAGGAAGAAGAGCAGATCGTTTATACCGTAAGTTTATCGATAGTATATTTTGACGCAATCTATTATAGCGCTATAGAGAATCAGTAAGGGGGACATTATGAAAGATAATAAAGCAGCAAATGCAAAAAATATAATGTTATATGTTATCCTCTTATGCTTACTTGCAATACTTGCGTTTTACCTTTTGGTATATCAGAAAATGACGGAAAAGACCGAGACTTTAAAGCGTGAGAATGCAACTCTGAAGACTCGTGTTGCCGAACTTTCCAAGTACTATGAGAATCATGAGATGTATGAAACGAGTATCAAGGACATGGAGGAGGAAATAGACCGTATCTTTACTCCTTATCCGGCAGATGTTAAGGAAGAGGATGCGCTTGTTCTTGCATACGATATGTACAATGCAGCTGAGTTTAAGTATAAGGCTATTTCTTTAGGCTCCCGCGAGGCGCTTCGTACCATCGAACAGGATGTTGTTGAAGCTGCAGGACTTGAGAAGTATAAAAATGCCATTATTTTTGCTACCAGAACGGCAAGTTATACAGATGTTATCGACTACTATAATTTAAAGGATACCATCAAAGCCATTGCCGATAACGCAAAGAAGGGTACAATTAACAATATTACCTATGTCTACAGTGAATCTGAAAATGCACTTGAAGGCACGGTAAGCTACACCTTCGATTTTGTAAAGGGTATCGACGGAAAGGTTTATGAACCGGTTCCCACCTTCAAATACAAGGCCGGTGTAGAAGATATCTTTAAGATCCCTGTAGAAGAGGAGACTGAAGAAGGCAATACAAACAATGAGGAGACAGTTTCACAGTAATGATCGGTAAGAGATGCGCCAAGAAGGTTAAACTGAATAACGCGGGTTTCAGCCTTGTTGAGCTCATCATCGCTGTGATCATTCTGGGCATCTGTCTGGGACCTATTTTGAGAAGCTTTGTTCTTGCTTCAAAGTATAATGCTCAGTCACGTAAGAATCAGACCGTGACAAGTGCGGCTGAGTCATTGATGGAAGGATTCAAGGCTTACTCATTTGACGAACTTAAGGATCAGTTTGATCCGGCAAGCGGAGTACCATTTAAGGTATATGATACAGGCTCTCTTGAGGCATATTCATGTACCGAGGGTGCCACAATCAATGATCCTTCATTCTTTTATCTTTATGGTATGACCTATGAAGGTAACAAGTATGATGCAAGGGTTACGGTCACACCCTATTCTGCAACGAATTCTTCAGGGGATTCGCTTTATGGAGTAGAGGAACTCGATGATATCAAGAATATGAACGGATACATGGATGCTGTGTATTCGGAAGATATATTTGCTAACAACTATGGTTACAACGGAATCATCGATATGTTTGTGACCAAGTTAAATACTTTAAGCGGACAGTATAAAGTTGATATTAACGGTATTATCAGCTGGGAAGGTAACTACACCAAGGATATGATCCTTGCGGACACAGGTAATCTCAGCAAGATAAAGGTCAGAAGAGAGACCACAGTCAGCGCTGACGGAGGCAAGGTTAATGTTTCCGTAATATTCTATGCAACAGTCAATGCATATCCTTATGTGGATGCGGACCATCACAGCAAAACCTTGACGATCGGTGAGGCGGATCAGCTTATCTATAAATATGTTGAAGATCAGACCGTATATGATAACTCCGTTACGGGGGCTAACCTTGAAAACGTGTTCATGTTTGTCTATCCCGCTTATGAGCCTTACGAGATGGAAGATGATTATGTTATCAGTTCCACTTCGAGAATCAATTATTTCTTTGTAAAGCAAAAGAGCAGAACTCTTGATGATGCGATGATAACCGTAAGGGAAGCTACTTATGAGCCCAATATAGATGCTACGGATTCGGATATTGTTCTTTATCACAATATTCTGATGGATCTGGTTACCAAGCAGAGAAATCCGGCGAAGACATATAATCTTTCCAATATCAGTCATTCTACTGCAATGGAATTGGTTGATGGACTTACAAAACCGGAGAAAACCGTATTACTGTACGAACTTAAAGTAGAGATATTTAACTATATGGGCGTGGGTAATACCTTTGATCCGTCAAATCTTGTTGATAGTGTAAATGAGAGAAATTCAAGACTTACAGGTACGATGAATGACTGATAGAAAAATATGTGGGAAAAAGTGCATATTTAAGAGTCGGATAAATGATAAGGGTTCAACCCTTGTCATGGTAATTGTTGTTATTGCCTTTCTTTCGATACTTGCGACAACACTTCTTTATCTGTCCAATATGAACTATGTCATGAAGAAGACGGATAAGGATGTTAAGCAGTCGTTCTATGATACGGAAACTGCAATGGAAGAGATAAGGGCCGGTCTTACGGAGATAGCATCGGAAGCTGCAAAGACTGCTTATGTCAATAATATGATCCGTTACTCCGTTGACGATCCTTATACCAGATATGCTTCTTTCCAGGAAGAGTATTTTGATGCACTTCAGGATCTTTGGACAACAAAGACCGGGGGGGATGCTGTCGGATTTCTTAACAGTCTGATCGAATCAAAGTTTGATTCGGCATCAACCGAGATCGTTCTTTCTCCTTATACTCATTCAGACGGTACTGTGGTAGCAGGCGGAACCTTGGATATTGAGGAGCTTGACAGCGGATTTGTATATTTGAGAAATGTTCGCATTTCTTATACATCAACAGACAATCCTGCAGGACAGGCATATACCGCGCGTATTGAGACGGACTTTCTTTTTACTGTACCGGATATGAACTGGTCCATAAATGAATCCTATACTTCGATCGTTGCTGATGCCAAGGATTCCAAGGATGCAAGAAGAGAATATGATATCGGCGAATATGTTAACTACGCCAACTGGAAGAAACAGTAATTACAATCCGTTAATAATCCTTTGTTACGATGAACGGTGGGAGTATTTATGAATAAAGACAATAAGGGTGTTACCCTTGTTGAACTGATGGTTGTCATAGCGATCATGGTTGTCCTTTCATCCATTGTTTTTCTTGGAGCAGGAATGCTGTCCGGAAAGAAGGCAAGAGAGTGTACGGACCGCTTAAAGATCGCCCTGACAAACGATCGGACAACTGCAATGGGAAAATATGATATGGTTGCCATCTTGTATGCAGAGGCTGACGGTACGATATTTCTTGAGGAACAGATTTATAATACCGCCACTGATATAGTAACAAAGCGTACAAGGATCGGAGATTCATCCGTGGCCGTTACTTATTCGAACGACGGCACGGAACCGGTAAATGCACTTACTTCAAGCGGAGTTACCATCCGATTTGACAGAAGCACCGGCGGACTTAAAGATACGACCGGCTCTTTATGGGTCAAGGCTTCAAAAGCCGGAAGGTCATATTATTTACATGTATATCAGATAACAGGTAAGATTGAGGTTGTCGAGGAATTTACGGCTGATTAGGGTATAAGAGAATATGAGAATGATCAAGAGATTCTTTGGAAAAGTGAATAACCGTGGTTTTTCGCTTGTGGAACTCATTTGCGCTGTGGCAATAATGGGTCTTGTTGGTGCTTCCGTGGCCGGAGTTATGGTCATAAGCGCCAATAGTTATTCCAGAAGCTCGGTTGAGGTTGAACTTCAGCAGGAAGCTCAGCTTCTTGCAAATCAGGTTGAAAATCTTGTTCAGAATGCGATAACCGCTACGGTTTCCGGCGATAGTTTAACGATTGAAAAGGTCGTTGATAACACGATCGTGACTTATGTCGTTACTTTTGACTCATCTACGAAAACGGTTAAGCTGACTTTCAACGGTAAAACCCAGACTCTTGCCGAAAATATCAATGCATTTATGGTTGATGCGAATGATTTCTCCGATTCGGGACGTGTCATCATGAATATCGGTGTTGAGAAGGCAAGTAAGATGTACGCCGGAAGTTATACCGTTGCTTCAAGAAATATAGATGTTGATACAATCGTTAATGAAAACAATATCAAGATCAACAGTAACGACAAGATGCTCCTTGAGCCTCTTTATACCGGTGATATTGTTGTTTCAATAACCGGTGCCACCAGGCAGGACGGAGTAACATGGGAACTTATTGGTGCATCCGATCCCAATACGATCATTTACAGAAAAGATGATCCTTCAAAATCAACGGTTGTTACATCTACAACAGAGCCAAATGTTACACTTTCTGTAGATGTAGGACGTGACGAGACTGCTGCAACATTAAGGGTTCTTATTCAGTCAAACCAGAAGAAGGAAGACGGACTTACTCCTGCAGCACAGAAGGTTGTTACGATTTATGTGCGTCGTGTTATCGGATTTACTGTGACAGGAGCCAAAACTTCCGGTACTGACCTTCGTGAAGGAGCCGTTTACAGTATCGATTCTTTCTTAGACGGATACAATCTGGGTTGTGAACCCACATTGGAAGCTGAAGGTGATTACATATCGCCTTATACCATCAAATGGTCTTTGGTTTACAGCGAAGACGGAGCGGATCGTGAGATCAGATACAACAGTGGAAATAAGTCATTCTACAATGATTTCTTTGAATTGAAAGTTAATCATAATGATATGTCCACATTTACGGATCTTTCAGGTAATCCGATAGGAAACGGGGCTGTTGTTACCAAGTTCCTTTTGGATACTACTCCCGAGACAGATTTTACGCTTACTCTTAAGAAACATATTTCTTACAGTGTGGGCGGTGTTAAGGTAAGCAATTCTTTCCAGATCCTTGGAGAAGTAATGCATACCGGTGGGTTGAATAAAGCTCACACCCTCTACTATGGTGATGAAGCACTTGGTGAGGTAAATTATTACGATTACTACCTTCTTAAGGGAAATTCCGGGCTGTCATACGATGGTATAATGGAACGTGGTACCGACAATTCTTCGGCACAGTTCGACTGGGGATATTTGAAGCAGGAACTGGAGGCAAGATATCATATAAATCAGGGTGCTTTTTCCTGTGAAAGAATATGGAGATATCGTGAGATCACGTCTCTTGACGCTGAGGGAAATCCCAAGACTTTCGGCAACTGGTGCGATTGGATGCTTTCATCTTCTGAATATGGTAATGCCATCAATCTTCGTAAGGAAACGCTTATACTTGATTCAAATAAGAGATATGAAGTCGAGATTAAGTGGCAGATAGTATATACGAAGGACGGGAACAAGTATATTGCATGGCCTTATTCGGATACTCCAAAATCCAAGTATTCTATTGAAGGTGCTATCATGGAACCGGTCATGATAAAATATAAGCCACAAGGAATGAGTGTTGCCGGTGTAGGTTCCGATTATATCACTGTTAATCCCGGAGAAGGTTTTTCGGTTAATTATGATTCTTTCAGCGGAATCTATGGAAACCATATTCATCTTGGCAACTGCATAGGATATAAGATCCAGCGCTATGCACCTGATACAGATACATGGGAAGATGCTGATATCGCATGGCTGCAGGATTGCAATCTGTGGTCAAACTCCAGCAATAACTATACGCAGTTTGGTGTAAAGATTAATCGTAAAGGTAACTATAGGGTTCTTCTTTTAAGAAATAAAATGAGTACCGGCCACTACGATTATGGGCAGCGTAAATTCATCTATTATGAAGCTACATATGATGCTTCCAACAATGCCTTATACGATGAAGCGTCCGGCCGCGGAATTTTCTACTTTACGGCGAACGAAAGTACCTACGAGTGGAAGGCAGGCTTTGCCCACAGTTACCTTATAAGCGGTACAGACTGGAATTCACAGAACGTTAAGATTACCTTCAACGAAGACACAGGAGCCTTCAAGGCCACCCTTCCGAAGGTTAATTACACCTTCACCGCAACCGTAAAGGGGTCCTACACATATCAGAAGGCCTGCGATGAGTTCTACGCAAAGGCAAAGGAATTCCTTATTGCTAACGCAGATGCTATTGCAAATCCATAATAATATGCTTTCTTACAACCGGCAGAAATGCCGGTTGTTTTTTTGTTGCGTATTCGAAGATGATATGATAAAATAAGCGTACAAAAAAGAGTACGGTTTTGCGGAGGCAGAATATGGTAGCTAAACAGATGGAAGTCAGGGCGAATATTAAGGAGTATTTTGATCGGGCTTATTCAGGTGAAACGATCATTGTTTCCAGAAAGAAGAGTCAGAATGTAGTTATAATCTCCGAAAATGAATATAATCGATTAACCCAGGCGGTACGTGTTGCTGCATATGCGGAAGCGATGAAAAAGACCTCTGAGAAAAGGACAGCTGAATCAGATGATCTTCTGGAATATAACAAGAGAATATTATCATCTATGCGTTCTATGAAAGCCCAAGGGGACAAAAACGACGGAAAGGCTATTTCTTCTTCACTGATAGATAAAGTTGATTACATTATCGAGGGCCTTGTTATTCAGCCGGAAATTACTTCAACGTCTCTCGGAACGATATTGCTGGAATATTATAATTCCCGAAAAGATCATATGAGGATAGAGATCGGAGAAGGCGAAACGGGGATTGTTTGTACATCCGTTGCAGATAATGAAGCAGATAAAGAATCTGTGGAAATATCTGCAGAAGCAATCAATAGGAAAGTTGCAGGGTTTTATGGATGTAAGATGAGTACCGTTTTTATGAAGTGACAAATGTAACACTAATTCTCCAACATTTTGTTGGAGAATTAGGATTTTCAATGTCGTTTTGTTATATCATATTCTCGTTATCACCAAATGCAATGGCTTTAAGGAAACTCTTCTTTATTTTATATTTGTAATAGACAAGGATTTGATTATTGAGGGGGGGAAAATATTTGAAGATGGATTCCAGGACAATCATATGTGCGCTGGACACTGCTTTAAGGGAACGATATCCGGTATCTGCATATTGTCTTAAGGGTTATCAGGAAGAAGCTGTTTGCCTTCAGTATGAAAATAAGGGTTGGATTGTCTTTTATGGCGAACGTGGGAATCGATATAATGAAATATATTGCGATACGATCCTTAAGGCTTGTCTTGAATTCATAAGAAAGCTAACTCATTGTATAGATGATATTTCCATTATAGAAATGGATTTTATGGGTAATTTAATGAACAAAGATTGTGATAATTTAAATTTACTTACAAACTAATTTGCCGGGAAAATTTAGAAATATTTGAAGAACATGAGATGTTTAGAGCAAAGACATTTCTGTTATATGTTATCATTGTAAAAAAGTAGGGCTAATCATGAACAGTACTTCGACCAATACTAAGTTGCTTTCTCTAAAAGATATTAGGATAGGTATGCGTGTTTTTAAAGAGCAACTTGCAAATATATATGATACATGGATCATTATTTATAAACCGAAAAATATTGAGATGGAAGAAGACGGAATTATCGGTTTCATTGGTAAAGAAACCAATGGGGAAGCTGCTGCGTTATATACTTCCAATAACATAATTACTCCGATTTATAATGACAGTATTTATTTGGATGCAGATATTTATGAGGAATGATTCCAGAGAGAAAGAATGTTATGCCTACTAATACATTTGAAAGAAGAATTGAAATAACTGATCCGGATGCATTAAAAAGGCTTTTGGATATTATGGTTTCTGAACCGCCCAAACAGCCTTTATCAAAGTATCCATACGGAACTGCTGAGAGGCAGAGAAGTGAGGAACTATTAAAGAAGTGGTTATCACGCAAAAAACGTTATGGTGGTTTACAATTATGAATGGTCAGGCAGTATTATTTAATAATCCAAAAGATGCTTTAGTCAGGGAATTTGTCGAGAGAGTGAATCCTTTTGTGCCCACTAAGTGCGAATATAGGATGGATTACAGGGCTTATGCCAAATATGTAAAAGAGCATGGTTTGACAGGGAAAGATATTACACCGGAAATAATGGAGATGTTTATTGTAAAATAGATTTCTCATTATTAAGGCATATTAGGAATCTGATTTGGGCTGACCGAGAGGTCTGGGTCCACCGACAGGCGCTGGGATCCGGCGCCATTTTTTGTTGCCAGAAAGCGGTATTTGGGGGATAATGGGAGTGCTATGAAGAGTTTGAAGAAGATTGACAGATACAAGTTGATAATGAGCATCATTCCACTGGGATTTGTGGGGGTGTATGCGGCGTTTGAGCACTTTGTTAAGCAGTATGGGGATATTGATAACTTTTTGATATCCATGGTGCTTAATGGGGCTTATTCGGAGCAGGATAACTATACTTTCTTTGTGCATCCTTTGACGGCGGTGATCGTTAAGGGGCTTTCGAAGGTTTTTCGATATGCGGACGGATACCTTTTGCTGGTGTGGGTCTGCGTTCTTTTGTCTTTGTATTTTCTGGTTAAGGGGATCCTTAAGTTTTTTGAGAGAGATTACAGGCGGGCGCTTTTGACGGCGGGAGCCGTTACAGTGATTTATGGGGCGCTGGATACGGTGCATTCGAACTTTACGGTTCTGACGGCGGTGCTGGCACTTAGTGGCAGCCTGCTTATTTTGATGGGAACATTTAATGACGGGTATGAGGCCGAGGTTTATGAGGGCGTATTTGTGTGGTTTACGGCCTTTTTGTTCAGGCAGGAGTCGGCGCTTATCATGCTGATGTTCTTTGGAATTTCGCTTTTGTTCAAAGCCTTTTCATTCAGTAAAACACGGATCATTGAACTTCTGAAGCGACACTTCATCCCGGTCTGTATTTTTGTTCTTATGTTCATTGTAATGATCGTTTCCAAGTTTGTTACTGTCAGCAGTGAGCGGTACAGAGGAGGAATGGAGTATTCAAATCTACGGTCATCCATCGTTGATTATTACGAGGGCGGATATCATTATCTTCACTATCTGATGGATACGGAGAACATGAATGAGACGACACTCAGCGTGGTTCTTGACGGATTTAAAGCCGGGGGAACGAGGCTGGTGGATCCGAATCCTTTGAAGGGATTTGTAAAGAATTATCTTTCGAGCTATACGGCGCTTATGATCCTTCTTCTGATATGCCTGCTGATGGTCATTGTATTGGGATTTTGCAAGGAGAAGACGGTTAAGTGGTCCGTATGTGTTTCTTTCATTGTAGGAATGGCCTTTATAGGGGCCTGCTACCTTCAGGGAAGGGCACCGGAGCGTATCCTTTTGCTGTTCCAGATCGGAATGCTCATAGGGCTTGTGGACGGCGTGAACGGCGTTGATACGATCCATAAATCGGAGCTTAAATCATTGGCAATCTGGGCGCTGCTTCTTGTTCCTATTGTTTTTCTTCGAATGGATTATACGGTTCATCAGAATGTGTTTACCGCAAGGACGAACAATGAGGATCTCGCGGAATACAGGACCGATGGGTTCTATGTGTGGGATGTGTTCTTGTATGATGTGAATGTTATGTACCCTTATATGGAGGCGGGAAAGCTGTTTCCGGCGGAGCTCATCGAGCATAACATTCCCGACGGTGAGTGGATCTACGGTCAGCCGTACTTTGAAGACTTCTTAAAAAAGATCGGGCATGAATCACCGATGGATTCACTTTTTAATGATGACAATTCCTACTATGTGGCGTATAGTGAAGGCGCGGAGTTAGTTATTGCTTACCGAACTGCCGGAAATGAGTACGAAATTGTGCAAAACGGCGATATTTCAAAGATTTCCGTTAATAAATTTGTCTTAAGATAATTTACAATAGCGCTTGAAATAGTGTATAATACCAACGTTTTAAAGGCATTATAAAAATTTTACATAGAGGAGAGAAAAGATGGCAAGAAAACCTGTAGTTTTATTGATCCTTGACGGATATGGTTTAAATGACAAGAAGGAAGGCAATGCGGTTGCTATCGCAAAGACTCCCGTAATGGACAGGCTTATGAAGGAATATCCCTTCGTTAAGGGCTATGCCAGCGGAATGGCTGTAGGTCTTCCCGACGGACAGATGGGTAACTCCGAGGTTGGTCACCTTAACATGGGTGCAGGCCGCATCGTTTATCAGGAGCTTACCAGGATCACCAAAGAGATCCAGGACGGTGATTTCTTTAAGAACGAAGCCCTTGTAAAGGCAATGGAGAACTGTAAGAAGAAGGATTCTTCCCTTCATATCTACGGTCTTTTATCCGACGGCGGTGTTCATTCCCACAACACACATATGTATGCGATCCTTGAGATGGCTAAGCAGTTTGGCCTTTCAAAGGTTTACCTTCACGCATTCCTTGACGGACGTGACACACCTCCCACAGGCGGTCTCGGTTATGTAGAGGCAGCTGTTGAGAAGATGAAGGAAATCGGAGCAGGCGAGCTTGCAACCATCACCGGACGTTACTACGCAATGGACCGTGATAACAACTACGACAGAGTAGAGAGAGCTTACAACGCACTTACAAAGGGCGAAGGCATCCTCTGCGACGATGGTCTTAAGGCATTACAGGCTTCCTACGACAAGGGCGTTACCGATGAGTTCGTTGAGCCTACTGTAGTTACAAAGGACGGCAAGCCCGTTGCAACAATAAAGGACGGCGACAGCATCATATTCTACAACTTCCGTCCCGACAGAGCCCGTGAGATCACCCACTGCTTCTGTGATGATGAATTTGATAAGTTCGCTCGCGGAAAGAGGCTTGACGTTACATACGTTTGCTTCTCGGATTACGATCCCACAATTAAGAACAAAGATGTTGCATTCCACAAGATCTCCGTTACAAACACCTTCGGTGAGTGGCTTGCGGCAAAGGGAAAGAAGCAGGCTCGTATCGCTGAGACCGAGAAGTATGCACACGTTACTTTCTTCTTCAACGGCGGCGTTGAGAAGCCCAATGAAGGCGAGGAGAGAATTCTCGTAAATTCACCCAAGTATGTTCCCACATACGACAAGAAGCCCCGTATGGCAGCTTACACCGTATGTGATAAGTTAAGCGAAGCTATTACAGCCAAGACCGAGGATGGCGATCACGTTTACGATGTTATCATCTGTAACTTCGCTAATCCCGACATGGTTGGTCACACAGGTGTTGTTGAGGCAGCCGTTGAGGCAGTTGAGACCATCGATAAGTGCGTAGGCGAGCTTGTAGAGCTTATTAAGCAGGAGAACGGCGTAATGTTCATCTGTGCCGATCACGGTAACTGCGAGCAGCTCATCGATTACGAGACAGGGGAGCCTTTCACAGCTCACACCACAAATCCCGTTCCTTTCATTCTTGTTAACTACGACGAGAACTACACCCTTAAGGAAGGCGGAAAACTCTGCGATATCGTTCCCACACTCATCGAGTGCATGGGTGAGAAGCAGCCTGCAGAAATGACCGGAGAAAGCCTTCTTATCAAGAAATAAAAAGGTCCCTTCGGCAAAGGAAAAAGTGCTTGAAATGTTCATACTATTATGATAATATAACCTTTGCTTGATGTTTTAGGAGGATTTATAAATGGCAGCATTAAGAATTGCTTTAACAATCATTTTCATAATCGTTTCATTGGCACTTTTGGTAGTAGTACTGATGCAGGAAGGTAAGTCCGCAGGCCTCGGAGCCATCAGCGGAGCAGCCGAGACATACTGGGGCAAGCAGAAAGGCCGTTCAATGGAAGGCCGTCTCGAGACCCTTACAAAATGGCTTGCAGTTGCATTCCTTGTACTCGGTGCAGTTTTAAACCTTAATGTATTTTAAGTAACAAGCATTTTTGACCACCCGTGCCTTGAGTACGGGTGGTTTTTTATTGGTATTTATGGCTAAAGATTTACGGGAAAAAAGAAAAAAGTTAATACTGGAACTTTTTAAAGACGATCTTTATACCGCCATGAAGAGGAAAGAACTTGCGATATTTATGCAGGTTTCCGACGAGGACAGGGCGGAGTTTGATTCTTTGATCGACGAGATGTTAAATGAAGGGCTCATTGTTCAGACTAAACGCGGAAAGCTTGTTCTTCCGGGGAACGGTCCCGAAAGAAAGGCAGAAGAAAGCGCCTTAAGGGCCCTTAAGAATTCAAGATATCCCGTGTTTACCGGCAAGTACATCGGTGCAAGGCCGGAATTCGGTTTTGTTGAAGTCGAGGGGATGGCGGAGGACTTTTTTGTTCCGAAGGATCTTTCAATGAGCGCCTTTAACGGCGATACCGTAATGATCGAGGTCATCAAGCCCAAAACAAAGGGCGGAAGAGCGGAAGCAAGGGTTGTTAAGATCGTTGAACGTTCAAATGACATAATCGTCGGAACTTACGAACAGAGCGGTAAGGGCTATGGCTTTGTCCGCTGCGACAGCAGACGGCTTAACGATGATATATTTATTCCCGTTGAGCACTCAAAGGGAGCGGTTACGGGACATAAGGTAGTGGTTGAGCTTACTTCCTACGGTGATGAGCGTCACAAACCCGAAGGAAAGGTAACCACCATCATCGGTCACATCAACGATCCCGGTGTGGATATATTGTCCATTGTTCTTGCAATGGGTATTAAGACAGAGTTTCCGGAGAAGGTTCTTAATCAGGCAGAGCGTCTTTCAAAGCCTGTTTCTGAGGCGGATATGGCGGGCCGTGAGGACCTTCGAGGAGTTCAGATGGTAACCATCGATTCGGAGGATGCCAAGGATCTTGACGATGCTGTCAGCCTTGAAATGGTGGGAGACAAGTATCGCCTTGGGGTTCATATAGCGGATGTTTCCAATTATGTGCAGGAGAATTCGGCCCTTGATCATGAGGCCCTTGAGAGGGGCACCAGCGTTTATCTGGCGGATCGTGTTATTCCTATGCTTCCCCATACGCTTTCAAACGGCATTTGTTCCCTGAACGCAGGAGAGGACAGGCTTTGTTTGTCCTGCATCATGGACATTGATGCTTCCGGCGAGGTGACGGATTATCGCATCGTTGAGGGGGTCATAAATGTGGACCGCCGCATGAGTTACACAGCGGTAAAGAAGATCATCGAGGAAGGCGACGAAGCCACCATGAAGGAGTATGAGGAGCTGGTTCCCATGTTTCTTAAGATGCATGAGCTTGCAAAGATCCTTCGTGCAAAAAGAAAAAAGCGCGGTGCCATCGATTTTGATTTTGCCGAGTCCAAGCTTGTGATGGACGAAAACGGTCATTGCATAGATATAAAGCCCTACGATCGTAATGAAGCTACCAAGCTTATTGAGGAGTTCATGCTTGCGGCCAACGAGACCGTTGCAAAGAATTTCTACTGGCTGGAAATACCGTTTTTATACAGAGTCCATGACAATCCCGACAATGACAAGATGGACAAGTTAAGGACTTTCATCAGAAACTTCGGCTATAACATCAAATGCGGAAGCGGCGAGGTTCATCCCAAGGAGATTCAGAAGCTTTTGACTACTCTTGAGGGAACCCCCGAGGAGGACCTTATTGCAAGGCTTACCTTAAGGAGTATGAACAAGGCTTGTTATTCCGCGGAGCAGAGGTCCCATTTCGGACTTGCCTGCGATTATTATTGTCATTTTACATCGCCCATCAGGCGTTATCCCGACCTTCAGATCCACCGCATCATCAAGGACTGGATCAGAGGCCGTTTATCCGAAGAGAAGCTTGAACATTATGCGGACCTTTTGCCCGGTGTGGCAGCAAAAACAAGCTCCCTGGAGCGAAGGGCTGATGAGTGCGAGCGTGAAACAGTGAAGCTTAAGAAGGCCGACTACATGTACGAGCATATGGGAGAGGCTTTTGATGGCGTCATCAGCGGAGTTACCAACTGGGGAATATATGTTGAACTTCCAAATACCGTGGAAGGTCTTGTGCACGTATCAAGCCTTTACGGGGATTACTACAGATTCGATGAGAATAACTACGAACTTGTGGGTGAAGGCACAGGGCGAACCTTTAAGCTCGGAGAAAGAATAAGTGTTGTAGTTCATGATGTGGACCGCACTACAGGAGCGATAGATTTTATTCTTTTTGAAGATTTATATTAAACCTGCGGTTTATTTCACATTAACCAAAATGTGTTATAATGTGTCAGAAAAGAGGTGAGAGATTTGGCTAAGGAAACGGCAAAGAAGCTTGTCGCCAACAACAAAAAAGCATATCATGACTACTTTGTGGAAGAGAAGTTCGAGGCAGGCATCGTTTTGCACGGCACTGAGGTCAAGTCCCTTCGTCTTGGAAAGTGCTCCGTTAAGGAATCCTTTATCCGTATTGAAAAGGGAGAGGTTTTCGTGTACGGTATGCATATAAGTCCTTACGAAATGGGGAACATCTTTAACAAGGATCCCCTTCGTCCGAAGAAGCTTCTTCTTCATAAAAACGAGATCTTAAAGCTGGTGGGCAAGGTGGCCGAAAAGGGTTATACACTGGTTCCCCTTGAAGTATATTTCAAGGATGGCCGTGCGAAGCTGGAATTCGGTCTCTGCAAAGGTAAGAAGCTTTACGACAAGCGTGAGGACATTGCCAAGAAGGATCAGCGCCGAGAATTCGAGCGGGACTTCAAGGTTAAAAATTTATAAGGGGCAGTCAAGGTTTCGACGGGGTTTTTGAAGCCGGTGAAGCAAGCCGTTGCGACACGTTAATCGCAAAATTAAAATTAAACGCTGAAGATAATTTAGCATACGCTGCATAATTGCAGCCGCTCTTGTCCTTTGCACCTGCACTTAGGATAAAGAGCGTCGACTCTTGCAGGAAACGACGTACGCAAAGCTTTGAGCGTATGGGCGTAGCATGAAGCTACCGATATGTTTCGGCTGTTGTTTTCCGATGCATTGAGGGAATGGGCGCAAGCCGCATAAGCAACTAAGCTTGTAGAAGAACGGGGGATGAGATTTCGGACACGGGTTCGACTCCCGTCTGCTCCATAAGAAAAGGGCCGGCCAAAAGCCGGTCCTTTTCTTATGGAGCAGGGGAAGATAACTTACATGGAGAAATTCTTTTCGGACACGGGGCGCACGAGGTCCGGGGTGACCTCGGCCCTGCGCCGACCGAAGCGAAGCGTAGACCGACTCCCGCACAATTATTTTTCACGTTATATTCCGCTTATATTCCGGTTAACTCATATCATAATATTAAAAAACGGGGCATTTTGCCCCGCTTTTATCAAGAAAAACGGGGCAAAACGATTGACATGTAAAGAAAATATAAATACGCTTTAAGTGTTTAAGAGATTATATACAGTATATTTTTATGTTACGGAGTGCACTTATGGGACAGTTCATAACTAAAGACGGTTACAAACTGCATTACGATGAATTCGGAAGTGGTGAGAGGATCATCATTTCTGCTCAGGTCGGGTTTTATCCCAAAGGAATGCAGCAGTTTATGGCAGGGCTTGGATATCATGTGTTCTGCCTTACTTTAAGGGGATTTCATCCATCTGACTATGTCACCGAAGATTACGGTGAGGACTGGTATGATGTGTTTGCGGGTGATGTTGCTGCTTTGGCGGATCATCTGGGGGTTAAGAAGTTTATTTATATGGGCGCTTCCCATGGAGCCGGTGTTGGCTGGCATCTTGTGCTTGGACATCAGGAGCGTGTCAGTGCCTTCGTGGCAGTAGTGCCCGGGCCTCACAGTCTGGCTGAGGGAACAATGTCTTACAGGCAGATGATGATGCAGGGGCTGATCGATGCACCACCGCCGTTCAATCCACCAATTGATAATGATGAAGCGAGGTCAATTCGCCGCCACGAAAGAGAAGAGCACATAAGCCATCTTCCCGAGGCCGACGAAAGGGAGAGAAGGATAGATTACGGCCGTCCCCTCATGAAGTGCAAAAACGAGGAGATTTTGTGCGAGAAACTTTCGGGAATACACATTCCCGTTCTTATTATAGGCGGTGTCGACGATCCCATCAGCACCCCCGACCTTATGATCCGTACCGCCAAATGCCTTCCCAACTGCAAACTCGTGATCTACTCTAACTGCGGTCACGACATTGACACGGACATTATCGAAGAAGTCTCCGGCGAAGCCGACAGATTTCTTAAAAACGCGTTAGAACGCGCTAAGTGCTATGATTCGGTCAGTCAACTTTAAGAATAGGTGATTATGTTGATGAATAGAGCTGATTAGTATCTTTTAAGTCAATTCTTTTATAAAGATTGTATCATTCGGAGGCACCCAATGTTTTTTAAAAAGCCCAAACCCCAAGGCTCCTACGATCATGAAAACAAAAAGCCCCTGATCCGTGCAAGCATCTGTAACGGCGAGCAGGTTGCGGGCTTTAAGGATCTTCGTACCGGCGACTTTGAAGAGATAATGTTGATCCGTAATGCGGCGGATCTTGCTGAATTCAAAGAGCGTTACGGTATTGAAGGGGATATTGATAAGATTTATTAAGAACAAAAAAATGGAGGCACCTTATGTTCAGACCAATGAGACGTTTTAAACAGCAGATCAGTGAAGAAGAATGCATTCGCATTTTGAAGGAGCAGCCCAGAGGCGTTCTTTCTATGATCGGCGATGACGGATATCCTTACGGAATTCCCATGGATCATATTTTAATGGAAGACGGCCATATTTATTTTCACGGGGCCAAGGAAGGGCACAAGATCGATGCCATTGCAAAGTGCGACAAGGTAAGCTATTGCGTATATGACGAGGGATTTCGCAAGGAAGGCGAGTGGGCGTTAAATATAAACAGTGTTGTTGTTTTTGGAAGGATCCGAATCGTTGAAGATGAGGATAAGAAAAGAGAGATCTGCACGCTTATTACAAAGAAGTTTACCGATGACGAAGAATACCTGGAAAAGGAACTTAAAAATGCATTCCCTCGCGTGAATTGTCTGGAACTGATCCCTGAGCACATGACGGGAAAACTGGTGAATGAATCGTAAACAAAGGGGAGAACTCTGATATGGGTTCTCTTCTTCTTTTTTTCGGCGAAATATCTCATTTATATGCAAAAACGTGATATAATTACCATAAATTTTGTAAAAGGGGGAGACCTTGTATGAAAAAGAGACTTGTTTGGTTACAGATCTTTGCGATGATCATAAGCAGCGTTTATGTTCCGGTGCCGGCTTATGCGAGTGAGATCGGTGATAGTGTTGAAACAGAGGAGGAAGAAGAACAGATCGACTCTGTTATCGGTGATGAAGATAATAATTATGATGATGTTCAATATTATCCTCTTACCGGAGTGGTTCATACCAGTACTCTTGTAGATGGTGGTTGCTATACCATAACCGGTAATACGACTATTGTTATCGATAATAATGTTGATAAGACTATACAGGAAATCACTCATGGTGAGCAGGAATTCAGTCTTGAAATTACGAGTGAGAGTAATACGGGAATTCTTACCGTACGTGACAAACTTGAGCCAAGTTTCAATGATTCCGAAAAGGCTCTGGGGCTGTACGGCGGTAAAGTTGTTTGCAGACTGTTTACTGCCGGCGGCGATATAACCATCAACGGTGGTGAACTTAAGACGGATAGTATTTTTTCATGCTATGGCGGTGTATCTATAAACGGAGGAACCGTTGTAGCATCAAATGATATGCAAATATACGGTATAAATGCCTGTAAAGATATTTGTATATCAGGAGGTAAAGTTACTGCCAGCAGTACACGTCTTTCAGGAATCAGTGCCGTTGAGAATTTAAAAATCTCCGGAGGTATTATAGATGCCGCCGGTGGTACGGACAACGGAAATAAGAATTATGGCTTACAAGCAGGTGATAATATTATCATCAGTGGAGAGGATACAATTATTAACGCAAAGGGTGATAATAAGGCCATATGTGCATACGATGAATTGTCTATTTCCGAATCATTCAAGATCATACAACCCTCAACAGGAAAATTTCTCAATACTAAATTCAATGAAGTGGTAACTTCAGATACTGAGGAATCGGTTAATGATGCCGTAATCGTTCCTGCATCGAAAACATTTCGTATTGCTGCAAATACTTCTTCTTGTGATTGGGGAGAGGTTGAATATGATTATACCGTTCCCGCCGCAAAGACTGTCACTATAGAGAATACAGGCTATGGAGCGATACAATTATCCGATATTAATACAGACAATATTAAGGATTTTACGGTTTCAAAGCTTTCATCCACATATCTGCTTTCGGGCGAGAAGGCTTCCTTTACTATACAGCCCAAGGCAAATCTTTCTTCCGGAGTACATTCGGTAAGGATTCCCGTTACAACAGATCAAAGTAATATAAGTGTTGAAATCAATGCCAAGATAAAGGTCAAGGATTTTCCTTATTCGTTCATTTTAGACAATACTGCGAAGATTTCTCCGCAAAAAGAAGGCTATGATCCGGATAAGACAGGAGTAAGACTTATAATTGTCAACACAAGTTCGAACAAGAAAGATCTGACATTTTTAGATGTGTCTGCCAATGATTTTACAGCCGAATTTGATGAAAATGTGCTTCCCTATGATAGTTCTACCGGTGTCACAATCTCTCCCAAACCCGGACTTACGGCAGGAGAATATAAGGAAACTGTTTCAATATGTACACAAGAAGGCGCTCGTTCTGATGTTGATGTGACCTTTAAGGTCATTCCGTTGGACTATAGTATAAGCGTTACGCCTGCCGAACTGGACTTTGGACGTAAGACTGTAGGCTATAGCAAGGCTCCTGATGCACAGACGGTTACAGTTACAAATGAGGGTGATGCAAATGTAACTTTAATGGATCCTTCAACTTTTTCATCCAAATATTACATAACAACTCAGGACGACTTGACGTTGGAACCCGGGGCATCCCTTACGCTTAATGTTCAGCCCAAACTCAGACTGACAAAGGGTGATGAAAATATCGTAATCAAGACCGAACAGGGTTCTTCATCGGAACTTTCTCTTAAATTTGACGTGGGATATTTCCTTGAAGGTCAGGTTAAGGCTGCGGATCTTGTGGAAAATGCGGATTATATAATCGTAGGCGATACCGTGATCACTTTGGCCGCAGGAGATGATAAGAAGTTAAGTTCCATTAATTATGTGGAAGACAGCCATAATCCCGGAGCAAATGAGTACAATCTTGAGATAAAAGGAAGTGATCTGGGAACCCTTACAGTTGAAGGACTCATACAACCCGGCTGGAACGGCAATGAAAAAACACTTAAATTATCCGGCGGTAAAGTTGTCTGCAGTGAATTTAACTGTGGTGGAGATATCACAATTAACGGCGGTGAACTTTGTACGCAAAGTGTTTATACCAATTATGGAAATATATATATCACCGGTGGTACGGTAAACGCGAAAAACGATACCCAGCTGGACGCCATACATTCTTTTAATTTTATTGAAATCTCAGGGGGAAAAGTTACCGGCCGCAGTACGCATCTTGACGGTATCTATGCAGGAAATGGCATCACGATCACAGGTGGTGTTATTGAAGCAACAGGTGGTGCGGATCAGGGCTCGGATCATTGTGGTATAGAAGCGCGTGGCGATTTCACCATCAGCGGTGACAATACATTTATATATGCTGAAGGTGACCTTATGGCCATTTGCGCAGGTGAGAAATTAAGTATTCCCAATACGTACTTTGCGTTTCAGTCTTCTACAGGTTCTCCTGTAACTATAGGCGGAGAAGGCAGTGCACATAAGGGTGAACTTGTGGACGAGCATGATGAACTTATTAAAGATATTCGCATTGAACCCGGAGAAAGTCTGGGAAAAGACTATTTCACTATAACTCCCGGATCAATAGATTTTGGTAAAACCGTAATTGGCGGTAATGTTCCCGAATCTCAGACGGTTGTTGTTCAAAATAGGGGTGAAGTACCGCTTATACTTAAGGATATTGTCTCTGATAAATATCTTATAAGCGAATATTCCAAGAGCATTATTCTTCCCGGAGAATCCGCGTCATTTACCATAGCTCCCGATACGGAAAAGATCTGGGCTGAAGGCGCCGGAATATACACTGAAGAACTGAAGATTAACGTAACTTACAAAGAGCCGCTTAAAGTTAAAGTTGAGGCGGTTGAACCTGAATATAGCTTTTCCGTGTCCGAGGACACCATTGATCTTGGCGCATTTCCAAAGGGATACAAGGGCGAAATGCCGTCCTATACGTTCCATATAACGAATACCGGAAATATCGATCTTAAGAATGTAAAAGCATCAGTGAATTCAATGTTTAAGATCGAAGGCTCGGATGTTAAAGTCATCGCTCCCGGTAAGTCAGTTGATATGACGGTATATGCCGAGTCATCCGCCTTTGAAACCGCGGGAAGTAAATCATCAGAGATCTCACTTACAGCCGAAGGAGCAACGAAGACTATAATTTCTGTGGGGCTCGAGGTTATCGACGCTCCTGAAAACGCTATCTGGATAGAAGACATTCCGGATCAGACCTATACAGGCAAAGAGATCAAGCCTGTACCGAGTATCTTCTACAACGGCGAGAAACTTACAAGCAAGGATTACACCATAAGCTATAAGAACAACAAAAAGGTTGCCGCCAAGGATGCTGTGAAGAACAAAAAGAGCGTAGCTCCCACAGTTACCGTAAAGGGTAAGGGTAACTACTCAGGAACTGCGGTCATGACCTTTAACATCGTTCCCGCAGATATAGCCAATGCTCAGGCGGACAACATTGTTCTTGCCTACAAGGATTCCGTTCAGAAGGGAAAGACCAAAGTAACGTTTGAAGTTGACGGAAAGAGCGTTACTCTTAAGGAAAATACGGATTATACATTCAGATATACTGACGAAGATTCCTATAAGGAACCGGGAAATTATTACGTATATATCGTTGGTAAGGGTAATTTCACAGGTGAAAAGTGCATTGAAGAAACTATCCTTGAGTCTGACAAGATCCTTATGTCCACGGTTTCCATTCCCAAGATCCCGGATCAGAAGTATAACGCTGGTAATATTATCCTTGCCGGAACGCCCGACTGGGATGAATGGCCGGCATTAACAAAGGATGGCAAAAAGAAGTTTGATTTTGTAATCAAGGATGCAAAGAAAAATGCACTTGTGTATGGCGTTGACTATTCCCTCAGCTATAAGAACAACAAAGAGATCGGAACTGCAACCGTTACTGTCGAGGGAATCGGAAAATATGTGGGAACCCGTACGGTTACCTTTAAGATCACAGGAACGGCACTTTCCAAGGTTAAGACGGAAGGTTTCGTTAGTTCCATAGCTTACACAGGAAAGCCTGTATACCAGACCGGAATGAAGCTCTTCACTAAGTCCGCTAATGCAAAGCACTACCTGATCGCAAATAAGGATTATACCGTTTCTTACAAGAACAATATTGAAGTAGGTACCGCAACGGTTACTTATACCGGTAAGAATGCATACACAGGCACTGTCACAAAGACCTACAAGATCACAGGTCTTGACATGAAGAAGGTTACGATACCCAAGAATTTTGCCGCTACAACCGGCAGTTATGCAGGAAAAAATTATACTTCTGAAGCATATTACGATTCCGAAAAGGGTAATTTCATTTACCTGGATGCTCCTTTTGATGTAGCAGGCCCCGGAAATGCAACTTCCGCTTCGGATAATTACGGAATTCAGCTCTATTATCACGATGATAAGACCGATACAGACACATACTTTACCAATGGTGTTGATTACGTTGTAACTTATAAGAACAACATTTATCCCGGTAAGGCAACAGTTACATTTACCGGCAAGAAAGGCTTGTCGGGAAGTGTCAGCAAGACATTTAATATTGTTCCTTACGATATCGGAGAAGACAAAGATCACAGAATAACTGTTAATCTTGAAGGATCGTATACGTATGAAAAAGGCGGCGTTAAGCCTGTTCCAACGGTGAAATATTTACATTATAGGAAACTGTGGATACTTATCCGCTGGATTTACGACTGGGTATGGGACCCTCTGACTGATTGTACCAAGGATAAGAAAGGCAACGGATTTGTCCTTAGTTACAATAAGTACACGGATCAGGTTACCGGATCAAATAAACCTTCTGTAACAATAAAGGGTACAGGTGCATTTACGGGAACAATCGTTAAAGAATATACGATTGTTGGTTCTTCACTTAAAGAAAACACAGAAATGACTGTGTCAAATGTCGTTTATCAGAACAAGGCAGGTATCTGTAAACCTGCCATAACTGTGACCGATAAGTCATCCGGAAAGGTCCTTAAAGCCGGAACGGATTATAAGAAGCCGGAAAAATATTACTATCACAATGCGACGACAGTTACTGTGAAGAACAGTAACACCCCCGTACTTCGTGCGGCTGGAGATGAAGTGGGAAGTAAAGATATAATTCCCGTTAATACCGTCATTGATTTCACTATCAAAGGTTTGAATAATTATGTAGGCGCTGATCCTTCAGATCCTGATACCGTTTCCGGATCCTTCAGGATAATAGATAAAAAGAGAGATCTTTCTCAGGTCAAGATAACCATTAAGCCTCAGGCATATACAGGAAATGAGATTATTCTTACTCCTGAAGATATTTCTTTTACGATCGCCGGTGAAAAATGTAATCTTGTACTTGATAAGGATTATGTGATCGATTATGACCATAAGAAATATGATTATACAAAAAAGGGAACACATAAAGTTGTAATCAGAGGTTTGTCTGACGCAGCAGGTTCAGGCTATTTTGGTGAAAAGACAGTAAGCTTTGAGATCAAGGCCAAATCCCTGGTTGAAAAGACAGCAAATACTAAGCAGCTTTATGTTTCCGTCAACAACGGCGACGATACCAATGTCGGATCTGAAGAGGCTCCTTTCAAGACCATTCAGAAAGCTCTCGATGTGGCGAAAGCAGGTACGCAGATCAATATTGCCGATGGAACTTATGACGAGATGCTGACCTTTGAAAAGAGCGGAGATAAGGATTCTCCCATAACATTAAGGGGAACGAATATTTCCTTAGATGAAGAGGGACATATAGTTCATGGTGCGAAGTTAACTTATACCAAAGAATCCGATAATATTACTCTTATAGACATTAACGGTCAATCCAACATAGTTATAGACGGACTTGATATCGGCAATATTACGGCCCATACTGCAGAGGGTATATTTATGCCTCTTAACAGTAAGAACATTACCGTCACCCATTGTAAGATCCATAATATCAAAGTGGTAAAAGAAGATGATAAATATAACGAAAACGGTGATTGTGCCAATGCAATCTTATGTCTCGGGGAAGGCAACACAGTTAATAAAGCTATAGATAATATCAATATCAATAACTGTGAAATATGCGGAAATGTAACCAACTGGAGCGAATCCGTATCATTTGCAGGAAATGTTTCGAATGTAGGCGTTATGTATAATTCCATTCATGATAATTCCAATATTGGTATTGATTTTAACGGAAACACCGGTTACTGCAACAATAAGAGTCTCGATCAGCCGAGATATTGCTACGCCGAATACAATGAGGTATATAACTGCAGAAGTAACTATGCCTACTGTGCCGGAATCTATGTTGACGGAGCACGGGATATTCGTATTTCGAACAATACAGTGTATGGATGTGATTACGGCATTGAGGTAGGTGCTGAGATAAAGAATGATAAATATCCCGTAACCAATATCACGGTAAAGGCTAATGAGATCAAAGACAACTATCACGGCGGTATCGTGGTCGGCGGATATGATGAAAAAGAAACCGGAATCGTTAAGGATTCGGTCATATTTGATAATGTTCTGGAAGGTAATGTTAAAGAAGCCGATTCCGCTGAGATCATCATTAATCGTTGTTCAAATATCGGATTTTTTAGTAATGATATTACTGACAGGTCGTCCAATACGAATGATGTTATTTTAATTCGGAGTGATATGGATGAAAAAAACACTTTCGGCTTATCGTTTAGGGATAATCAGTATTATTCAGCGAAGAGTAAAGCTGACCTTCATTTTGTTATAAATGGAAAGGAAATAGTTGGTTTTGACGAGTTCACTCAGACTGTCGGAGCGGATGATTTGTATATAGATATGAATAAATAATATGAACCGATATCTTTCCGATCATTAGAGAATAAATAAAAAATAATAACGGGGGCAAATTTATGAATAAAAACAAAAAACGCAAATCTCTAAAGAATATCCTGTCATTTCAGATCATTATTTTCGTGGCGGTCATCATTACCGTCATTACCGTCAGCAACGTGGTGATCCAGAGTAAGAAGATCACCGAGCTCACAGAGTCCGTTATCGGTAAAGAATCCATTTCCTATTCCAACGAGATCTTTAACTGGTGGAACGGTATCGTATCCCGTGTAAATCAGACTGCCAGCGTATACAGAGGTCTCAGGAATCAGCAGTATGATGACACTCTTACGATGCTCCTTAATATCACGGAAAACGATCCCGATGCTCAGGATATTTATATGGCATACGGAAAATCCGGACGTTTTCTTGACGGATCGGGCTGGATTCCCACCGAAGATTTTGATTTTTCCGGAAGAGCATGGTATACAGGTGCTATTGCTAAAAAGGGAGCTATCTATACATCGGATCCGTATGTTGACGCAGCAACGGGAAAAACCTGTCTTGCATGCTCGGTGATGGTACGCGATGATGTGGTCTTAAGCTGCGACATTACCTTTGACAAGGTCCTGGAAAAACTGAACAATTTTAAGTCCTGCTCGTCTGATACAAAATACTATATCATTAATATCGAGAATAATGATATTCTGATCTCCAACATCGACGGGCTTGCAGGAACAAACCTTAACGACAGTACCGATCCGTATATGAACGGACTTAAGTCGGTTTTATCATCCCTTGATACTTCCCACGATCTTCTTGTCAATAAGGTTAAGACAGCTAAGACACCCATTGGTGAAATAATGTATGCGGCTACAGAGATTCAGGATACACCCTGGCTTATCGTAAGCGCTATACCCAGATCCTTTATTACCTCCAGCCTGACAAAGAATGCATTGTCCATTCTTGCAATGGGTGCCATGATGCTTGTTGTTCTTGCATTGTTGCTTTTCTTTGTACTGTCCAAGTACTTAAAGCCCGTTTCAACCGTGACCGAAAAGATTGAGGTGATCAGCGGCGGTGACTTTACCGTTAATATTACCCCCGAAGGCAACAATGAGATCACAACTTTGAGTGAGAGCCTGAAGGAATACATAGAAAATATGCGCGGGATGCTTACCCACCTTGCGGGAATTTCAAAGAATATGAGTGAAAATGCGGGAGAATGCTTTGAGATCTCACACACCCTTGCCGATTCCAATCAGATCCAGGGTGAATCTATCGAAAGACTCAACAGCGGCCTTGCACAGATGAACAACTCGATCGATGATATCGCAGGCGCAGCAACAAATCTGGCATCCATATCCGGAAGGCTTTCCGTAAGCGCAAACGAGGTTAAGGAACTCTGTGACCAGACCATGAATTCATCCAGGGACGGAAGGGCCGAAATGCAGGCCATGACATCCAATGTGTCAACCCTTAACGATACCATCAAAGAGCTTACCAATCTTATACGTGCAACCGCTGCATCGGTTGAGCAGATATCAGGTATTACAGATACCATCAATGCGATCTCCGAGCAGACCAATCTTCTTTCACTTAATGCTTCGATAGAAGCCGCCAGAGCAGGAGAGATGGGACGAGGTTTTGCTGTGGTTGCAAGTGAAGTCGGAACTCTTGCGGGCCAGTCTTCAGAAGCTACCGATACCATAAGGGATCTTGTAACAAGTATCACAAGCAATATCGAAGATATCAGCAGGAAAGCGGATATCTGTGTCAAAGATATGGAAGCCTGCTTAACAGGTGTTGATCGTGCCAATAAGTCCTTTGATTCCATCTATGAAGACGTTGCTAAGGCTACCGAAGGCATTAACGAGATAGCCGGTGATATTCAGATCATTAATGATGTTGCGACAAACAATGCAGCGACCACCGAAGAACAGGCATCTACAATTGCCGAGATATTAAGTCTTTCCGATTCTATTGTCTCGGAGAGTGACAAACTCCTTTCCGAGACGGGAAATGTTACCAATATTTCCGAGAACCTGAATAAATACTCGGAAGATATTGAGAACGGTCTTTCCAAGTACATTTTATAAAAGTATTATATGATTTTATAAAAGGCCAATAATTTTGAACCGGAACGCTCTTTTGTTTACAAAACATTAATTCCCCATTGCTAAAATACAATGGTCAGATTGTGTATTTTAAAGGGGAAAAAATGGAAAGATACGAATACTCAAAAGAAAAGAGAGAGTTTCTGGAAAGCGCTCCGGTGCCCTTTGCGATATATCAGTTTATCGATAAACGCGTCGTTACGCTGATAATCTCTCAGGGCCTTATGGACCTTTTAGGTTATACAGACCGCGCGCAAGCATATTATGACATGGACCATAATATGTATAAAGACACCCATCCCGATGATGTGGGAAGGATTGCTGATGCTGCCATAAGATTTGCCACTGCGGGCAGTCATTATGAAACCATCTATCGTCATAAGTTCGGAGATGGGGCCCAATATAAGATCATTCATGCCATGGGACAGCATTTTGAAACCGAAAACGGTATACAGCTTGCCCAGGTCTGGTATACGGATGAAGGAATCTATACTTCCGAAGAATCCCTTGCAGATGAATATAACACGCGCCTTAACAAGGCTCTCCATAAGGAGAGCCTGTTAAAGGCGAGCTATTACGATTATCTTACAGGTCTTCCAAGCATGACCTATTTCTTTGAACTTGCGGAAGCAGGCTGCAAGTCCATCATGGCAAACGGCGGTAAGCCGGCCTTTTTGTTCCTTGATCTTTCCGGAATGAAGTTCTTTAATCACAAGCATGGGTTTGCGCAGGGTGATACACTGCTGCGTTCTTTTTCCAAACTTCTTA
>JAEEIN010000013.1 GCA_016281385.1 Lachnospiraceae bacterium
AAAGAAAAGGATGCTAAGCCCATCGCTTACGGCGGAATGTTACTTGAGTGCGTACTTGCTGTTATGACTCTCGTAGCCGTTGCTTACGCTTACAAGTACAATGCAGAGAATCCCGACACAGCATTAAAGGGTGCTACCGCAATCTTCGGCGGCGGTCTTGCTCACATGATCGATGACAAGATCCCCGGAACATACAACATCCTTTACACACTGCTTGTTCTTACATATTCCGCATTCTGTCTTACATCACTTGATACCGCTACCCGTCTTGCAAGATTCATGTTCCAGGAGTTCTGGATCGATTCTACAAAGGGTGAGACCTTAGAGAACGTATCAGGTGCCAAGAAGGTTCTTGCAAATCCTTACGTTGCAACCATCATCACCGTTGTCCTCGGTATCTTCCTTGGACTTAACGGATATGCAAAGATCTGGGCTCTGTTCGGATCCGCTAACCAGCTCCTTGCAGCTATCGGTTTACTTGCAGTTGCTACATGGCTTGGTAACATCGGTAAGAAGAACGCTATGGTATTCGTTCCCATGCTCTTCATGCTCGCTGTTACGATCTCTTCCCTTATCATCAACACCGTTTCTCAGTTCAAGGCAATTTCTGCAGGCGGCGCTGACTGGGGTCCCTGGGTACAGGCTATCGTAGGTATCCTTCTTGTAGTTCTTGCGGTTGTTCTTGCAATCGAAGGTGTTGCTACCATCATTGCACATCGTAACGCAAAGAAGGCTAACGCTTAATATTATTAATTCAGCAGCTCCCGGAAAGATTTCTTTCCGGGAGTTTTTTTGTTGTTATGTGAGAAATCATTTGGCAAGATTTGCGTGTCGATTTTTGCTTTTGCGGGGTAAAATAATAAGCATAGAGGAGGTATGTTATATGTTAAAAACTGTAATGACTGAAAACGGAGCGGTCCGCGGACTCTCCGGAAACAATGCGCGTATTTCCGTATTTAAGGGAATTCCTTTTGCGGCTCCCCCGGTGGGAGAGAACAGATGGCGTGCTCCGCAGCCGGCAGCGAACTGGGAGGGTGTTCGTGACTGCTACAAATTCGGACCCATCTCAATGCAGGATACTCCCGGTGTGGGCGACGACATTTACTGCCGTGAATGGCATGTCGATCCCGAGATCGATATGGATGAAGACTGCTTATACCTTAACGTCTGGACAGGCGCTAAGAGCGATAGCGACAAACTTCCCGTTCTCGTCTGGTTCTTCGGCGGCGGCATCCAGTGGGGATATCCTCCCGAAATGGAGTTTAACGGCGAAAATATCGCAAAGAGGGGAGTTATCGTTGTATCCGTAAACTATCGTCTCGGAGCCTTCGGTTTCCTTGCACACAAGGAACTTACGGCTGAAATGCCTGATGCACCCACAAACTTCGGTATGCTTGACCAGCAGGCAGGTGTTAAGTGGGTTAAGAAGAATATTGCAGCATTCGGCGGTGATCCCGACAATATCACCATCATGGGCCAGTCTGCAGGTGGCGGAAGCGTTATGAATCACCTTACCGCTCCTTCAAGCATCGGTCTTTATCAGAAGGCTGTTATCTTAAGCGGAATGATCGGCTTCCCTTATTCCACCGATCTTGTTATTTCTCCCAGATCCTTTGATGATGTTCAGACAATGGGAGATAAGTTCATCAAGTCCCTTGGGGTTGAGACCATCGCCGAGGCAAGAAAGCTTGATGCAAAGTTTGTTCGCGACAAGGCCAGCGAGTTCAGAGGGGCAAACAGTTTCTTCTTCTGTCCTTCCGTAGACGGCGTGTTCATGAAGGACAGCCCCATGAAGCTCTTTGTTGAAGGCAAGCACGCAAACGTGCCTATTATGTCCGGTAACACAAACGACGAGTTTAAGAGCTTTATCGTGGCAGAAGATGAGGCGGATCTTGAGAAGAAGGCCCGGGAGATCTTCGGCGCAGACGCTGACAGGTTCCTTTCCTTCAAGGAAGCCCACGAGCACAAAGGCAAGCAGTACGCTTTCGCAGACGGTATCGAGTGCATGGTTAAGGGCGCTTTCGAGCATGTTGACCGGAAGTGTTACTACTATCTGTTTAACCCCTTCATTCCCGGATGGGACAATCCCGGAAACTTCCATTCATCAGACCTTTGGTTCTTCTTTGAAACACTGGCTGCATGCTGGAGACCTTTCGACGGCAAGTACTACGATCTTGCAAGAAAGGTATGTAACTACTTAACAAACTTCGTTAAGACCGGAGATCCCAACGGCGACGACTTCGACGGCAAGGCAATGCCTACCTGGGTTCCCTACACCAAGGAGAACAAAGCCGGCATCGAGTTCACCACCGACGGCCCCGTACCGGTTGTCAGGGATTCTGCATTCAATGAATTCATAAAAGAGTGGCTTGTTAAAAAAGCATGATTTTGTAGCGGCAGGGCAACCTGCCGCTTACTTTTTACACCTACGCTTTTACAGATTAACGCAATAAATTCCTTTTAAAAAGTGCAGTAAACCTCCTAAAAATCCTTTTAAAAAATGCGGTAATCGGTCTGAAAATCCCTTGAAAAAATGCAATCAGTGCGTTATGATTGCCCTAAAGGAGGGCTTTTTATGCTCAAAAGAGATATCTGGGACGATCTGACAGCCTGGAAAGGCAGGAGCCACCACCCACTCGTTGTCAGCGGCTTAAGGCAGATCGGTAAAACATTTATTGTTAAGCAGTTTGGTAAAGAGTTTTACGAAAGTGTTGTTTATATAGATTTTCGTTCCGAAAAGTCCCTTCATCAGGCATTTTCCGGAGATTTTGACGTTGATCGTATGGTCATGGCCATTTCGGCTTCAAAGCCGGGAACAAAGTTCCTTCCCGGAAAAACACTTCTGATATTTGATGAGATTCAGGATTGTCCTAATGCAAGAAGTTCGTTGAAATATTGGGATATTGACGGAAGATATGATGTTATTGCTACAGGAAGTTTTCTTGGCGTGAAGGGTTTCAGAGAGCCTTATGTACGTGGTATTCCCGTAGGTTATGAAGAACAGTTGACAATGTATCCGCTTTCTTTTTCCGAATTTCTTGAGAATACGGGAATTGATAAAGAGGTATTGGCTTATGTCAAAGGAGCTATAAAGGAGCAGAAAGTCATTGATACGTCGGTACACGCGAGTATTCGAGACTTGTATTATCAGTATCTGATAGTCGGCGGAATGCCGGAAGCAGTGAATGTTTTTTTTGAAAACCATGATCTTAATGCGGTAAGGCGTACACAACGGGCAATTATTTCATCCATCAGGGATGACTTTGGAAGATATGAGGACAAGGACGGAAACGATTGCATCAATGAGACATTGAAACTCAGAGCAGAGGCTTGTCTTGATTCGCTTCCGGCGCAGCTTTCCAAGGAATATAAGAAATTTCAGTACAGCCTTGTTAATGTAAAGGGGCGTTCCGAAGAAAAGTCTGACGGACTTCAGTGCCTTGAAGATGTTGGACTTGTCGTTCGCGCTTACAACACCCGCGAATTATCATATCCGCTGGATGGAGCAAAGATTCCAAATGAGTTTAAGGTGTTCTTTGTTGATACAGGCCTTCTGATCTCGCAGATGGGAGATGAGGTTCCTTCAAAAATCCTTGCCGGGGATATAGGGGCTTACAAGGG
>JAEEIN010000003.1 GCA_016281385.1 Lachnospiraceae bacterium
CTTACACTTGACGAGATCCCTTGCGGAAAGTACGGTTCCCTTGATAAGTACGTTCCCGACGGAGACTACGTCGTTATCAAATTCGCAAGATGGGCATTTGAGAAGTTCAAGGGTGTTCAGGACAAACTCGGAACTCAGATGAGAGCCGTAGGTGAGGTAATGAGCATCGGTAAGACCTACAAGGAAGCTTTCCAGAAGGCCATCAGAAGCCTTGAGAACGGCCGCATGGGTCTCGGATTTGCCAAGGACTTTAATTCAAAGAGCAAGGAAGAGCTCATTAAGATGTTAGCCATCCCCTCAAGCGAAAGACAGTTCATCATGTACGAAGCACTTCGTAAGGGTGCCACCGTTGATGAGCTGTTTGAGCTTACAAAGATCAAGCACTACTTCATCCAGCAGATGAAGGAGCTTGTGGAAGAAGAAAACGAGCTTCTTGCTCACAAGGGCTCCGTTCCTTCGGACGAAGTTCTTACAAAGGCAAAGAAAGACGGTTTCTCCGATAAGTATCTTGCAAAGATCCTTGAAGTTAAGGAAGAGGATATCAGAAACAGACGTATCGCCATCGGTGTTACCGAAAGCTGGGAAGGTGTTCACGTAAGCGGAACCGAGAACAGCGCATATTATTATTCCACATACAATGCAGAGGACAAGTCCGAAACTTCAAATAACAGAAAGATCATGATCCTGGGCGGCGGTCCCAACAGAATAGGACAGGGTATCGAGTTTGACTACTGCTCCGTTCATGCCGCACTGGCACTTAAGAAACTCGGTTTCGAGACCATCATCGTTAACTGTAACCCCGAGACGGTTTCAACCGACTACGATACCTCCGACAAGCTTTATTTCGAGCCCCTTACACTTGAAGATGTATTAAGCATCTACAATAAGGAGAAGCCCCTCGGCGTAATCGCCCAGTTCGGCGGACAGACACCTCTTAACCTCGCGGCTGACCTTAAGAAGAACGGCGTAAACATTCTCGGAACTTCACCCGAAGTAATCGACCTTGCAGAGGATCGTGACAGATTCCGTGCAATGATGGACAAGCTTGGAATCCCCATGCCCGAGGCAGGAATGGCAGTAACCGAAGACGAAGCGGTTGAAGTTGCTTCAAGGATCGGCTATCCCGTAATGGTTCGTCCTTCCTATGTTCTCGGCGGACGCGGAATGGAAGTGGTACATGATGAAGAAAGCGTAAGAGAATACATGAAGGCAGCCATCGGCGTAACTCCCGACAGACCCATCCTCATCGACAGATTCTTAAGACACGCAACAGAGTGCGAATCCGATGCAATCTGTGACGGACAGCATGCATTTGTTCCTGCGGTTATGGAGCATATCGAGCTTGCGGGTATACACTCCGGTGACTCCGCATGTATCATTCCTTCAAAGAACATTTCTGAAGAGAACTTAAAGACAATTGAAGAATATACAAGAAAGATCGCAGAAGAAATGCACGTTCAGGGTCTTATGAACATGCAGTATGCCATCGAGAACGGCAAGGTCTACGTTATCGAGGCAAATCCCCGTGCATCACGTACGGTTCCCCTTGTTTCCAAGGTCTGCGACATTCAGATGGTTCCCGTTGCAACGGAGATCATCACTCAGGAACTTACGGGACGTCCTTCACCCATCCATAACTTAAAGAAGGGCGATATCCCTTACTACGGTGTAAAGGAAGCTGTATTCCCCTTCAACATGTTCCCTGAAGTTGATCCCGTACTCGGACCCGAAATGAGATCCACCGGTGAGGTTCTCGGAATCTCCGATAACTTCGGCGAAGCATTCTTCAAGGCAGAAGAAGCAACCCAGACCAGCCTTCCTTTAAGCGGAACGGCTCTTGTCAGCGTAAACGACAACGACAAGCCCGAGCTTCTTCCCATCGTAGAGGAGCTTGCAAAGGCAGGATTTGACTTCATCGCAACCGGAAGGACCTACGAGATCATCAAAAATGCGGGTTATACCGTAAAGAAGGTTTCCAAGATGTACGAAGGAAGACCTGACGTTTCCGACTTCATCATCAACAAGGAAGTTGCTCTCGTCATCAACACTCCCGTAGGAAAAAAGAGCGAACATGACGATAGCTATATACGAAAGGCAGCCATCCGTGCTAAAATACCTTACATAACAACAATGGCAGCGGCTTATGCGGCAGCAGTCGGCATCAGAGCCGTTAAGGAAGGTCATGTGAGCGGAGTCAAGTCCTTACAGGATCTTCATGCTTCAATAAAATATTAAACTGAGTCTTTTAAGGCAAAGGATACGGCCGCGGAAGAGTCTTTCCGCGGCCTGCTTTTTCTTTTTGGAGGTTATTTTATGAGAGAATTGAAAGCAAAGAAACTGCACATGGGTCCGGCACAGTGTGCCCTTGACCTCGGCGACGGAAGCGAAAGAGGCGAATATGTATCCCAGGATTACATATTGAACAGTCTCGGCCGCCCTCACAGAGCCGTAAATCTTATGTATTGTTATTATCCCGGTGATCCGAAGTGGCCCATGCGTGTAAGCGAGGCCTACAAGAACGACGGTTCCGGCGCATGGGGATACCCTTACGATGATTATTTCACCTACAAGGGCGGTATCGGCGGAAATCTTGAGGATGAACCCTTCACTTGTATGCGTGATGTAAGGCGTCACGGTCAGGATGTTCTTCTTACCCTCACCATCGATCCCAAGCTTACTGAGCAGCATATTGCAGCCATCGCCAAGGATCTTCGTACATTCGGCCGCGTAATGCTCCGCGTCAATCACGAAGCTACCGGAAACTGGTTTTCCTTCAACAAGAGAGCCACTTATCAGGAAGTTGCCGACTTCTTTGTAATGTGCTGTAAGGTCGTTCACAAAGAGGCTCCCAACGTTAAGGTAATTCTTTGCCTCGACGGATTTAAGGATGTTAATGAAGAAAAGATGGACAAAGAGGACATCTTTATGGAAGCCATCAAGGCAGCGGACATCGAGTCCGTTGACAGATATCTTGCTCTCCACTGGGGCTGGCCCTATGACATCGCACAGAAGGGCGGTACGAGCTTCGCGAGGTACAGCGGAAAGAATATCTATCAGTGCACAAAGAAGAGCTATCACAGATATGTGGAGATAAACGGCGGCGAGAAGCGCCCCATGGTACTTTCCGAGCTCAATGCGGACGGAGACGTTACCGGTCCTTACGATCAGGCACAGATGATGATCGATTTCTGCGAGCGTCTTAAGAAGGATAAGGAAAAATGGCTTTCGGGCTTTACCTTCTATCAGTTCAGAGACAGAGGCCGTCTCGGTCTTGAGATCGAGGATCCCAACAACAAAGACGTGGGTATCGAGCAGCCTGTAATGGACGCATACAGAAATATCTTAAAGGATAAATATTTCAGTCCGAAGATGGAGATCACCGAGGATGTTTCACTTCCCGTGAAGCTTCGCTGGGGCGGTTCCGAGGATGCGGAAGGTCTTGCGATCCCCCTTTCTTTTTCCAAGCCTCCGGTATTCTGTGAAGCATATTTTGAGGACGAGCTTGTGGACGCA
>JAEEIN010000121.1 GCA_016281385.1 Lachnospiraceae bacterium
CCCATGGCCATGGCCTTTTTCTTCATCATATCCGCAGCATAGCCCTTTGCGATAAAGCCCAGGTCAAGGGACGCTTCGGGATCGGCCAGAGTCACGAGATTTCCGGAAACATTTATGCCAAAGGGATCGATATGTTTCAGAGCCTCATTAAGTTCATTTTCGTCGGGGAGAGCGGGAGGATCCGATTTAAAATCCCAAAGGGAAGATACTCTTCCGATAAGCGGACTGACAGCACCCTCGGAACGCTTGGCCATATCAAGGGCAAGCTTTATGAGCTCCGCAGTTTCTGCGCTTACTTCCACGGGAGTTCCCTTTGAACGGTTTATGAGACTTACGTCAGAACCCGCCTTGTTCTTGTTCCAAAGATCATCGTAGTGATTTCCAAGTGCCAGGCATTCCTTAACGGCCTCAGGTGCATTTTTTCCGTAAAAAGAAAAAGTCACAACTGTGTCAAAGCAAAAGCCCGTACCTGTATATGGAAGATTGTTTTTTCCGCAGCCCGTAAAGAGCAGCATCGCGGCCATCAGCAAAGCGGTAACGCGTTTCATATCCCCGTACTCCTTGATAAACGATTGAAATAATGATAACCTAAACAAAGAAAAAAATAAACATTCGGGAAGTACATACAAGTGAAGCTTGATGATGATTACGATGAATTGAGCCGGGGCAAATATTTCACCACGGCAGTTGCATCGGGGGTCGTGATAATGATCGCGGTCCTTCTTTTGGTGCTCATCGCAAATGCGGACAAGCTTAAAAAGAACTCATCGGCTTCCCATTCCGTTTCCGGTGAAGTGACGGTTTCTTTTTCCGAAAGTGCATATTCCGACGTGTTCCATACTTCATCCTCCCTGACACCTGCGGATCTTGATTTCTTTGAGATGTATCCAAAGGACGGTGAAACGTCAACAACGGACAGCACTTCTTTCTCCGTATCAACAACGGACAGTTCCTATGCGCAGCCCATAGACGAGCTTCCCGCCGATGACGATCCCGCAACGGACGGTAATCATACATTGCTGACCTATGCGGACGGTACGGAAGAATGGGTTGAAATAAGCGAGTATATAAAGAGAAACAATTACGATTATACGAGGCTCATAAACGAAGACGGTATAATGGAGTATCTTGACGAGAACGGAAAGATCGTGAGTTATTTCGGTGTAGATGTATCTAAGGACCAGGACTATATAAACTATATCAAACTCCAGAAAGCGGGAGTTGATTTCGTGATGATCAGGGTCGGAGCAAGGGGTTATTCCAGCGGCGACCTTACGATCGACGATTACTACAAGGACAATATAAAAAGAGCCACCGATGCGGGGCTTGACGTGGGTGTTTACTTCCTTTCACAGGCCATAACGGAAAAAGAAGCGGAAGAGGAAGCACAGCTTGTTATAGACAGTCTCAGGGGATACAAGCTTACTTATCCCGTGGGTTATGTGATGACTTACAGAGATGATGCAAACAGCCGTGTCGAAACCCTTACAAGAAACGAAAAGACCATGATCGCAAGGGCATTCTTAAAGAAGATAGAAGAAGCGGGATATAAGACCGTTTTATACGGTTCCAAGGTCTGGCTCATTAAATATCTGGAGCTTTCGAAGATCGTTTCGGACTTTGATGTATGGTACGCGTCGGAGGAGGATCTTCCCACATACCCTTACAGATTCACAATGTGGCAGTACAATAATTCCGGAACCATAGACGGAATAAAGGGAACCGTAAGCTTCAACGTTTCTTTTGTGGATTATTCCCTTAAGTGAAGCAGCCTGTCGGAAACTTTGACTGCGGTATATATCTCCGCATATTCCCTGGCGCTTAAGCCGTCGATATAGTTCTGAGGGTATTTTTTTTCGATGCCTGCGGAGGTTAAGAGGTCCACGGCTTTGTTGTAAGCAATCGCAGCCTCGATCTCGTCTTCGTACCTGCCCACAATAATGTTACCGTTAACATGGATCACCGTCTTGTAAAGGACGGTGGTCTTTTTTTCTTCCCTGAGAACTCCGTGGAAACGGTTGATGATGCCGATATTTTCACGTCGAAAATCCGTTTTGTCGCCGTTGATGAAAACATGATCCCTTCCTTCCACGGAAAAAGGCCTGATCCCGAACCGTTCGTTTAAGGACATCTGGAGACCGTAATCCGACACGAAGAGGTGATTCCCCCTTTTCATAAGCTTATGGGAGGAAAAATAAAACAGATCGTCCATATCGAACTTATAGGAAAGCCCGGGAGAGAAGTGATAGATAAAATACTTTTTTTCAAGATAGACGGGTTTGGATATATAGATCCCATTATCCCTTAAATTGCAGAGTATAACGAACTTTTCGAAATTAAGAGGACAGCCTTCCTTATAATCCTCGGGAGACTCCGTTTCATGCATCAGAACAAGAGCATAGTCATAGGCTGCCTTTGCGGCTTCTTCGGTGGTATAGGTGCCTAGGGAGATATGCTTGTTCTTATGGGTGAAGGAAGCCCTGTAGGTGGGGGTTCCGTTCTTTAACACATTTACGTAAACTCCGGGGGTATTGGCCATGTCCTTTTCCTTTTGCGAAATATATACATATGTATTTTAGCAATTTGACGAAAAAAATAAAAGGAAAATCACCGAGTTTATATCCTTGGCTATTGAATTGAATGTGAAATTCGTTTATCTTTAACATGTATATCCATTCATGAGGTGAAAAGTATGTATTATTCAAGCACAAGAGACGATTCAGTAAGATTGACCGCTTCCGAGGCCGTACTCAAAGGTCTGTCGGATGACGGCGGTCTTTTTGTCCCAAGCGAGTTTCCCAAACTTTCGGTAAGCCTTGACGAACTTGCCGACAAGGATTACAAGGAAACCGCATATACGGTCATGAAGGGCTTTCTTGAGGATTATACCGAGGAAGAACTTAAGGACTGCATAAACAAAGCATACGATTCCAAATTCGACACCGAGGAGATAGCTCCCATTGCCGAGGCGGAGGGTGCTTTCTATCTGGAACTTTTCCATGGAAAGACAATTGCTTTTAAGGACATGGCGCTTTCAATCCTTCCCCACCTTCTTACAACGGCGGTTAAGAAGAACAAGTCCGACAAAGAGGTTGTTATCCTCACCGCCACAAGCGGAGATACGGGTAAGGCAGCTTTGGCAGGCTTCGGAAGCGTTCCGGGAACCAGGATCATCGTGTTCTACCCCAAGGACGGTGTTTCAAGGGTACAGAAGCTTCAGATGGTCACGCAGCCCGACAAGAACACCATGGTAGTGGGTGTGGACGGCAACTTCGACGACTGTCAGTCGGAAGTAAAGCGCATCTTCGGTGATTCCGAGCTTAGAGAGAGAATGGCAAAGGGAGGCTTTCAGTTCTCATCGGCCAACTCCATGAACATCGGCCGTCTTGTTCCTCAGGTCGCATATTATGTATATGCATACGGAAAGCTTGTAAAGGGCGGACGCATTAAGGCCGGTGACTGCATCAATGTCTGCGTTCCCACCGGTAACTTCGGTAACATACTTGCGGCATTCTTTGCAAAGCAGATGGGACTTCCCATAAAGACCTTTATCTGCGCGTCAAACGACAACAAAGTCCTGTTCGATTTCTTCAAGACGGGAACTTACGATAAAAACAGAGAGTTTGTTCTTACGGATTCACCTTCCATGGACATCCTCATTTCATCAAACCTTGAGAGACTGATCTATCTTTCCTGCGGATGCGATGCCGCAAAAACAAAGGAACTGATGAACGGCCTTTCCACAAAGGGTGTTTACAATGTTACGGATGACATGAAGAAATTCATGGATGCTTTCGTCGGTGAATATGCCGTATGGGATGAATGTGCGGACAAGATAAAGAGTCTTTACGAAGACACGGGTTACGTTATCGATACGCACACTGCCGTTGCGGCAGCTTCTTACGACAAGTACGTAAAGGAGACGAAAGATAAGACGGTGACGGTCATTGCTTCCACCGCAAGTCCTTTCAAGTTCTCCCGTTCCGTACTTAAGGCTATAGATAAGAAATACGAGAACTTTGATGATTTCGATCTTATCGACGAACTTTCAAAGGTTGCGAATGTTGATGTTCCCGCTGCCATCGATGAGATAAGAAATGCACCCGTTGTTCATAACACGGTCTGCAAGCGTGAAGAAATGAAGGATCTTGTACTTAAGAATATGGGGCTTTGATTCCCCGATGTTAGGTTGACGGTATGGCAAAAAATAAGAAACACATTCTCGTAGTAGATGATGTAACGACCAATTTAAGATACATAGGCGAGGTTTTAAAGGATAAGTACACCCTTTCCATGGCCAAGTCTGCAACCCAGGCTTTAAAGCTTATGGAGAAGTCGATCCCGGATCTCATCCTTCTTGACATCAAGATGCCCGTTATGGATGGGTACGAGATGTTAAAGACACTTAAGGGAGACGCAAGGTACAGTGAGGTTCCCGTTATCTTCCTGACCGCGGATGCGGATGAAGAAAACGAGACAAAGGGCTTAAGGATGGGAGCCAGCGACTTTATAAAGAAGCCCTTCGTTCCCGAAGTAATGTTAAGCCGTATCGAGCGCATCTTAAGCCAGGAGGAGAAGAACAAAGAGATCCGCCTTATGGCATTAAAGGATCCTCTTACAGGGCTTTGGAACCGTACCTATATCGAGGATAAAGTCAACGAATATGCTTCTGCCGGCATGAAGGGCTCCTTCATGCTGCTGGATCTTGACAATTTCAAAGGAATTAACGATACCTTCGGCCATGTAGCCGGAGATGAGGCACTGGTTGCTTTCGGCAAGACTCTTTCTTCTTTCGTTCACAAGGACGATGTGGTTGCAAGGATCGGTGGTGACGAGTTCGCGGTATTCTTAAAGGGCGCTGTGGGAGAGAAGCTTCTTGGGGATCGTATCGGCGGCCTTATCAAGGACGTTGAGGAGAAGCTTAACGTTGTCAAGGTTGATACCACCATCAGTTCCGTTTCCGTGGGTATCTCCGAAATGCCCGCAAACGGCAATTCTTTTATCGAGCTTTACAACAAAGCGGATACCGCAATGTATTATGTAAAAAGAAACGGCAAGCACGGCTATCGTTTCTATTCCGGACAGGAGAGAATGCTGATCCTTGACGGAAATGCGGAGGACAAGAGCGTTCTTGATCTTTCCCAGCTTCGCAGATATATCGACGAAGATGTTCCCGAGGACGGTCCTTACAAGGTTGAGTACAACAGCTTCAAGAACATATACCGTTTCTTAAAAAGATATGCCGAAAGGACAAAGACGGATGTCCAGATCCTTCTTTTTACCGTAAAGAACCTGGCAGTGGCTTCCGATGAGGACAACCTGCCTGCCGCAATGGAGGCTCTTTCCGATTCCATAAAGAAGGCTCTCCGCAAAAACGATGTTTCTTCCATGTATTCCGGATGTCAGTACCTTGTTATACTCATGGATGTCAGTGACGAGAACCGAAAGATCGTTCTCGACCGCATACTTAAGTTCTGGGACAGGTTCAATACCAATGAGGATGTTCTTCTTAAGTATGACATTGAGGAGATAATGGAAACTGAAGAAAGTTCTTCGGAGGTGACCGTAGGATGATCATTGTTGACCTTCTGATGTGCGGATGCGCGGTATATATTCTTTTTCTCACCCTTAAGATGAAGAAGACGGGTGTGATACCCCAGTTCCTTGTAAGCCCCAGGATCAATCTAAACCGGGCAAAGGATACACCGGGATTTATAAATTATATGTTTCCGAGACTTATCATCTATTCGATCGCAGTTTTTCTTTTTGCGGCCGTATCCATCGCCGGAAGCATTTTTAAGATCTCACCCTACATAACCGTTTTCACCATCGTTGCCTTTTTCGTGATCCTCGTATATTACTGCGTGATCACCATAAAGGCACAAAACAGATACCTGTTCTGATAACTGCGGACTTCTTACGGGAAGTCCGTTTTCTAAGGAGGATTATAATATGACTAACAGCGAGATCTATTCACATGTTGACCACACACTCTTAAAGCCTTTTGCAACCTGGGAGGATATAGTCAAGCTCTGTGACGAGGCGGTAAAGTATAAGACCGCTTCCGTTTGCGTGCCTCCCTGCTATATAAAGAGGATCAAGGATAAGTACGGCGACTCTTTAAACGTATGCACCGTTATCGGATTCCCTCTCGGCTACAGCGATACGGAGGCCAAGGTATGCGAAGCGAAGAGAGCTGTTGAAGACGGAGCAAGCGACATCGATACCGTCATCAATATAAGTGATGCAAAGAACGGGGACTTCGACAAGATCCTCGAGGAGTTAAAGGCCATCAGAAGCGCCTGCAGCGACCGTATCTTAAAGGTCATCATCGAGACCTGCTATCTTACGGAAGAAGAAAAAGTAAAACTTTGCGATGTAGTCACCCTCTCAGGGGCTGATTATATAAAGACCTCCACCGGTTTCGGTACCGGCGGGGCAACCTTTGAGGACGTTAAACTTTTTGCCGATAATGTGGGAGCCGGTGTAAAGATCAAGGCTGCCGGCGGCATCAGAACAAGAGAGGACTGCGAGAAATTCCTTGCTCTCGGAGCAGACAGACTGGGAACAAGCTCTGCGATCTCCATCCTTGAAGGCAATAAGTGATTCGGAGGAATATTTAATGAACGTTGTGGCAGAACGTATTAACAGACTCAGGGAAGTCATGAAAAGTGAAGGTGCCGACTGGTATCTCATCACTTCCGACGACTATCATACATCCGAGTATGTATCAGACTTCTTTAAAGTCCGTGAATACTATACCGGTTTCACCGGAGACAATGCCTTCCTTCTTTTAAATGATGAAAAGGCACTCATGTGGACCGACGGAAGGTTCTTTATTCAGGCGGACAAGGAACTTAAGGATACCGGAGTGGAGCTTATGAAGATGGCCACCGACGGCTATCCTTCACTGACCGAATATATCGAAAAGAACATAAAGAGCGGCGAAAAGCTTTATTTTGACGGACGTACCGTATCCACATCCCTTGGTAAGCAGATAGGCGAGATCCTTGAAAAGAACGGTGCATCTTCCGTATCCGACAAGGACCTTGCGGGTGATCTTTGGGATGGAAGGCCTGCACTTCCTTCCGGAAAGGTATGGCATCTTTCCCTTGAAGAAGCAGGAGAGTCCTTTGCGGACAAGTTAAAGAGAACAAAGGCCAAAGTTTCAGAAGAGGGCTGCAATTCCCTGTTCATCGCCAAGCTCGACGATATCATGTGGCTCACAAACTTAAGAGGCGACGATATCGTCTGCAATCCCGTAGCCCTTTCCTATATGATGATCACGGAAAAAGAAAACGTGTTGTTTTTACAGGAAAGCGAGACTACAGAGGAGATAAGGGAATATCTTTCGAAAGAAGGCATCGAAGTAAGGTCTTATGATGATGTCATCGGATATCTTTCGGACCTTTCTTCGGAATATAAGGTGCTTGTGGATGAGGGTGCCATCAATTACGCTTCCTATCTTGCGGTAAACAGGAACGCAAAGAGCGTGAACAGGCCCAACCCCACCACTTATTTAAAGGCAGTAAAGAGCGCTGCGGAGCTTAAGAACATCAGGGAGATCACCATTCTTGATTCCGTCTGCGTCACAAAGTTTGCTTACTGGGTCAAGAAGAATATCGGAAAGACGGAGATTACCGAGCTTTCCGCAGCAGAGAAGATGGACGGCCTGAGAAGAGAGGTTGAGGGATATCTTGATCTGTCCTTCCCCACAATTGCAGGTTATGGCGAAAATGCGGCAATGATGCATTACAGCGCAACCCCCGAGTCCTTTGCCGTATGTAAGCCCGAAGGCCTTCTTTTGGTGGATTCCGGCGGACAGTACAGAAAGGGAACCACGGATGTGACAAGAACCTTCGTCCTCGGTCCCATAAGCGATGAAGTCAAGATGCACTTTTCAAAGGTGGCCGCAGGTATGTTAAGGCTTGCAAACGTTAAGTTCTTATACGGCTGCACCGGCAGAAACCTTGATATCATCGCCAGAATGCCCCTTTGGGAGCAGGGCATAGACTACAAGTGCGGAACCGGTCACGGTGTTGGTTACATCCTCAACGTGCACGAGGGTCCTCACGGAATAAGATGGGCATACAATCCCAGGGTCAAAGAGGCTGTCTTCGAAGAGGGAATGATCGTTTCCGACGAACCCGGCGTTTACATCGAGGGAAGCCACGGAATAAGAACGGAGAATGTCATTGAATGCGTTAAACGTGAGAAGAACTCCGACGGTCAGTGGATGGGCTTTGAGCATCTTACCTATACTCCCATCGACAGGGACGCCCTTGACAAGAAGTACCTTACGAAGGAAGATGTTGCCCTCATTGATGCTTATCACAAGGCAGTATACGAGAAAACCGCAGAATTCCTTACGGAAGAAGAAAGAGCATGGCTCTATGAAGTGACCCGTCCTTTATAGGATGTATTTTTATAAAATTTCTGTGTATTTTGCATGGTTTTTCTTGACATAATAATCTGACATGATAAAATTTTGACGAGTGTGGGGAGCGGTTACATATGCTCCGATACAACAAAATATTTGGCACTTGTTGCTTAATAAAATAAAAAGGAAAGAGGTAAAGAAATGGCAAACATCGATTTAACCAAGTATGGAATCACAGGTTCCACAGAAATTGTTTACAACCCTTCTTATGAATTACTTTTCGAAGAAGAGACCAAAGCAGGACTTTCCGGTTACGAAGTTGGTAAAGTTACCGAACTTGACACTGTAAACGTTATGACAGGTATTTATACCGGACGTTCACCTAAGGACAAGTACATCGTAATGGATGAGAACTCCAAGGATACAGTATGGTGGACAACAGACGCTTACAAGAACGACAACCATCCTATGGATCAGAAGACATGGGAAGTTGTTAAGGATCTTGCAAAGAA
>JAEEIN010000122.1 GCA_016281385.1 Lachnospiraceae bacterium
CAAAATTCCGTTGTACACATACCCGGCCGCAAACCATTCTCTGGAAACCGGCGACGCACTGACAGATATAGCTACTCTAAAGGATGTAATGGAGCGGACAGAGCGCTTTATAGGCTAAAAAAACAGTCTTGGAAGATTATTCTTCCAAGGCTTTTTTGTTGTTCAATTGACATTTACACGACTTCGGGTTAAAGTTAATACAGGAGGTGCGTTATGAGTGAATACTATACTGTTACGCAATATGCTCAGTTAATGCATAAAGATACCGGGAACATCCGCAAAATACTCATTAATGGGCTTCTTGAAGGTGAAAAGGTGGGGAACCAGTGGCTGATTCCAAAGACTGCCGAGTATCCTGAGGATAAGCGTGTGAAGTCGGGTAATTATCGTAATTGGCGCAAAAGGTCGGAAATCTGGCGGAACCACCCTGAATTGATGAAGAATGTTCTTGCCATGTGCGGAAAAATCAATGGAGTTTATGGAGATATTATCGACAAGATTGTTCTTTACGGATCCTATGCCCGTGGCGATGAAACGGCTGAGTCGGATATGGATATAGCACTTATCCTTAAAGATGGCGAAACCAACGACATGCACGATGCTTTAACGGAAATAGTTGTGGATTATGAACTGGAGTGTGGTATAGTTTTATCTGTTGTGACGATAGAGGATACCAATTATCGCGAATGGAGACGTGTTCTTCCGTACTACAAAAACCTTGATAAGGAGGGCATCTTATTATGGAAAAGGTAAAAGAAGAGCGCGTTTATGACAGTATTGTTTCAGGGTTAAATGAGGCAATTGAAGATGCGAGAAGTGGTGGGCGTGTGCTGAAACATGATACGATAACGGTGGCAGCTACCCCGGGCGAGGCGCCGGAAGCGGGTGCGAACGAGCGAAAGCGCGTGCCAACGGGTTAAAAAAGGGTTCTGCCACAAGGCAGAACCCTTTAATTGTTTACTCAAAAATGATCTTCGGCATATTCGTATGAATATTAGTGATAGCCACCTGGTCGCCGGTGATGGCGGCGTAGATATCTTTGTCCACATCTGTCATGATGGCCACGTTGTGAACCGAGATGCCTGCGTTTTCGGTACTGATGGTGATACGGTTGTCCTCAACCTTGAAGGTTACCACTGCATCAAAGCCGTCCTGATTGTACTTTTTCCATACATCCCAGTTTTGGAACTCCGGAGTCTTCTCAACATTCAGCTGAGCCGAACATCCGGGATCGCATTCCCAAAATTCTCCGTCGAATCTCATGAATGCAAGGTCGCGATAGGAGTAGTCGTTTACAACGCCCGTATCGGAACCGTAGATATCAATGAAAGGACAGTGCCATACAAGCCTTGCGGTGGGAAGACACTTCGCATGGAAAGAGATCTTAAGTCCGTCCATGATCTTAAAGCCTTCGGAATGAGCGGTACGGTAACCGTCAACCTGAACGTTTGGAACGTTACCCACGGGACCGTTGATGTAACTGATCTCTTCGGCAATCCTCGGAATGTAATCCTCAGGAGATTCCGCATCGCTTTTATAAGTATGAATGTTTTGGTAATGGCAGTTTGTTCCGGAAAGTGCCAGGAACAAAAATCTTGTATTATCCGGCAAAGCAACAGTGATTTCGGCGGACTGTGATTTTCCGATAAGCCTTACCAGTGCATGGTCTTTTATCCTTACACCCTCGATAATGAAATCGCCATGATCTCTGATCCTTGAAGACTCCTTGTCAATGATCTTTACTTCCATCTTTCTTGCACCGATAACGGTGGTTTCCAGCTCCTTGTTGATCTCGCCGTATTCAAAGTAGTTAAGGTCCTTAACTTCTTTTTCATCGGAATGAACCTTTCCGTCCAGTGAATCAAAAAGAATAATGGAAGGAGAGGGAGCACCTTTGGCCTCGTCCGTGGGAGAGATGCTCATGGTAATCGTGGTCTTGAAGGGATTAAGAAGAATGCCGTCCGAAACAACGCTTCTGTTTTCTGCGACGATGATATCGTCCTTCAAAGCAAAGTCACCGTTTTCTTCACGCTCACTCATGGCATACTCAAGGTCTTCGTCGATTAAGTGAAGCATGAGACGTGCATATTCGGGATCGAACTGGTTGCCCGTTCCTTTAACGATCTCTTCACGCACCTTCTGCTGGGGAATGGGATCACGGTAGCTTCTTTTGGAACTCATTGCATCGTAAGCATCCGCAACGGAAATGATCCTTGCCATTTCGGGGATCTCGTCACCCTTAAGTCCGTCGGGATAGCCCTTACCGTCGTAACGCTCGTGATGGCCCTTGGCACCCACACTTAAATAAGGGAACTCTTTGATACTTCCGAGGATCTGGGCCCCCAGAACCGGGTGCTGCTTGATCATGTCGTATTCCTCGGCCGTCAGCTTACCTTCTTTGGTGATGATGTTTTCGGGAACGCCGATCTTACCTATATCGTGAAGGAGACCTGCGTAGTAGATCTCGTCGCATTCTTCCTTTGTTTTTCCGTTCATCTGCGCAAGACGCCTTGAATACTCCGCAACTCGGGAAGAATGACCGTGTGTGTACTTATCCTTGGCATCGATGGAGTTTGCGAAAGCAGCGATGACTTCCTTCGTAAGCTTCTCAAGCCTCAGCCCTGCGTCCTCGATCTCAACGACGTAATCGTCAAGTTGTTCCTTAAGACGCTGACGGTAAACCGTCGACAGGAATATGTAATATTCAAATATGCAAAGTGCCGTAATGGCATCGGTATAGCTTGGCTCAACGGCATGAACTTCAAGTATGGCAACCAAAACCGCCTGAAGCACCATTACAAAAAGAACAACGCTCTTTCGCTTGTTTTTATGGGCGAAGGAGTTGATGGAGATGACCAGAAGCCATACCAGGTAAAATAACTGTGAAATGAATATGGAATTTCTGAGGGGGCCTGCATGCCAGTGGTTGTTTTCATCAATAAAGAAAGCAACATGGCTTCCGAAAAGAGCCGTTGCGAAAATACATCCATTGATGGCGGCTGGGATAATGGTGAAATATTTGTATTTCTTGTCGTTAAGTATGATCAGTATCTCGATCAGGATAAGGCAGGGACGAAGTATATAGCCGGTTGCGGTCAGCAGGGTATGTATCTTTACGGTACGTGCGATCTGTTCCGTAGTCATTCCGTCGATGCTCGTGTCAAGATTGATGGTTGATATCACTGTAAGAACAAGCATTATGGCAATAACAACTTTAAACAGGCTTGCTGCCGGTATCTTAACATCTCTGTTGACATACATCATTGCCATCAAAGCAATGATGATCATAAGCGGCATGAAATTTGTAATAAAGTAATTTGCTAACATTCTAAGAACCTCGGATTGAAAAATGCATCTATAGAATTATATATGACTTCTTATGATTAGAAAACATCATTTTCGTTAATTATCCGCGAATAATTTTCAGGATTTTTGTTTAGCGTGATAAAGTAGTGCATTATTAAAGAGAGTGTGCTATAATGTCGTTACTTTGTATATTTATGCAGAAAGGAAGAAGATATGATCGAAATAAGATGGCACGGCCGTGGTGGCCAGGGAGCCAAGACCGCAAGCCAGCTTTTAGCTGACGCGGCATTCATGTCGGGCAAGTACGTACAGTCCTTCCCGGAGTACGGCCCCGAACGTTCCGGCGCACCCATTACGGCCTACAACCGCATCTCCGACGAAAGGTGCTCGATTCATTCGAATATTTATGAGCCCAACTACGTTGTTGTTGTGGACGAAACTTTACTTGAAAGCGTTGACGTGGCTGCCGGAGTAAAAGAAAACGGCGCCGTTATCGTAAATACATCCAAATCCCCCGAGGAGATAAAGCCCCTGCTGAAAGGCTATACAGGTCGTGTCTGCACCATAGACGCGAGAGCGATTTCCCTTTCCTGCCTTGGCGCATATTTCCCCAACACACCCATGCTTGCTGCGGTGGTTGCGGTGAGCAACTGTGTTGACAAGGACAAGTTCCTGACGGATATGGAAGGCTCTTACAGACATAAGTTTGCCAAGAAGCCCCAGGTGGTTGAAGGAAACTTAAAGTGCTTAAAGACCGCCATGGAAGAGGTCAGAGGATAAAAAGAACACAACCATCAAAAAAGAAGAGGATTTAAGATGAGATCAGCTAAAGATATAAATGAAAAGATCGCCTGGCAGGATCTGACCACGGGCTGCGAGATCTACGAGCCCGGAACCAGCAGGCTTACAAAGACCGGCGAATGGCGCAGCCGTACCCCCGTATGGATAGAGGAAAAGTGCAAGCAGTGCCTTCTTTGTGCACCCTTCTGTCCCGATGCCTCCATTCCCTGCAAGGACGGAAAAAGAAGCGAATTTGATTACGAGCACTGCAAAGGCTGCGGAATCTGCATAAAGGTTTGTCCCTTTGATGCGATCTGCTGGCAGGACGAAATGAAAGATAAGGAGGGAACAAAATGAGTATTCGTGAAAGACTTTCGGGTAACGAAGCCGTTGCTACCGCAATACGTCAGATAAATCCCGATGTATTTGCAATGTTCCCCATCACTCCTTCAACGGAGATCCCTCAGTATGTGGCTCAGTATGTTGCGGACGGAAAGGTTGACACGGAGTTCATTTGTGTTGAAAGTGAGCATTCGGCAATGTCCGCCTGCTTGGGCGCTGAGGCTGCGGGTGTGAGAGCGGTTACCGCCACATCATCCGCCGGACTTTCTTATATGAATGAAGTCCTTTATGTTGCAGGTTCATTACGACTGCCCGTTGTTCTTGCGGTTGCGTGCCGTGCACTTACAGGCCCCATCAACATAAATCATGACTATTCGGATTCTTTTGCCGAGCGTGATTCGGGCTTCATACAGCTTTACGCCGAGAACAACCAGGAAGTATACGACAATTACTTAATGGCTCATCGTATCGCCGAGCATCCTGATGTAAGGCTTCCTTTGATGGTCTGCGAGGACGGTTTCATCACCTCCCACGCTATCGAGAACATCGAGCTTGAAGAAGATGCGGCTGTTAAGGCCTTTGTGGGAGAGTATAATCCCGAAAACTACTTATTAAAGAAGGAAAATCCCCTGGCAGTGGGCCCTTACGGTGTTTCCGCTTACTACATGGAAGCCCGCGTGGCTCAGGCTCAGGCGATGATAAATGCAAAGAAAGTCATTCTTGACGTAGCTGCAGACTTTGAAAAGACCTTCGGAAGAAAGTACGGTTTCTTTGAAGCCTACAAGATGGAAGACGCGGAAGTTGCAATGGTCATCATGGGATCCTCAGCAGGAACCGCCAAGGTTGCGGTTGACGAGTTAAGGGCTCAGGGCATCAAGGCAGGACTTGTGAAGCTCCGTGTGTTCCGTCCCTTCCCGGGAGAAGAACTTGCAGCCGTATTACAGAACTGCAAAGCGGTGGCTGTAATGGACAAGAGCGAAGGCTTCTCAGCCTGCGGAGGTCCTCTTTTCGCAGAGACCGCCGGTGCATGCATCAACCTCGATAAGAGACCGAAGATGATCGACATAGTATTCGGCCTCGGCGGACGTGACTTCACAGTTGATGCTGCAAAGGGCGTGTTTAACAGGCTTGAAAATATCGTAAAGACGGGCAAGACAGGTCCTGTATATACTCATATGGGACAGAGAGGATAAGGGCATGGCATACAATCTTAAAGAAGAAATGAATAAAGAGGAACGCTTCCATTCCGGTCACAGACTTTGTGCCGGCTGCGGAGCGGGTATAGTTTGCCGTGCAATGATGAGGGCGGTGGACCCCGAAGACAGAGCCGTTATCTGTAACGCAACGGGCTGTCTTGAAGTTTCGTCTTTCCAGTATCCCTTCACGGCCTGGGAGGATTCCTACATCCATACGGCATTTGAAAATGCTTCCGCAACCGCGTCCGGTGTTGAAGCGGCCTATAAGGTGATGAAGAAAAAGGGTAAGATCCCGGAAGGAGAGAATGTCAAGATCCTTGCAATCGGCGGTGACGGCGGAACCTACGATATTGGTTTCCAGTCCCTTTCCGGCGCTTTGGAAAGAGGCCATGATTTTACATATTTTTGTTACGACAACAACGCATATATGAATACGGGAACCCAGCGTTCATCCGCAACTCCCAGATTCGCCTCCGCAACAACAACACCCGCGGGCGTAGAAAGCGTAGGTAAGAAGCAGGTTCAGAAGGACCTGACTCAGATCGTTGTGGCTCACGGTTCACCTTACGTTGCTCAGACCACCATGTTCGGCAACATGAAGGACTTCCACGAAAAGGCCCATCGTGCTATCTACACCAATGGACCCACCTTCGTAAACGTACTCACACCCTGCCCCAGGGGCTGGATGTATCCCGCTGAGGACTTTGTAAAGATCTGCAAAGCCGCCATCGACACCTGTGTATGGCCTATTTATGAAGTGGTGGAAGGGGAGTATCGCTTAACCTTCGAGCCCAGACAGAAGCTTCCCGTTGAGGAGTTTATGAGACTTCAGGGACGTTTCGCTCACTGCTTCAAGCCCGGCAACGAATGGACCATCGAAGCGGCTCAGGAATATGTAGACAAAAAGTGGGAAGAATTGCTTGCTAAATGCAGATAAGGGGGGAAGCATGGAACAGAATCTATTCTCAAACACTCATATACTTTCGTGGCTTAAGTACTTTTCCGACAACACGGAGATAGATCTTGAGCACGTAAAGATCCTTGATATCACAAGGAAAAACAAAAATCTCATTCCCACAGTGGAAGCTCACAGATGTGTTCTTGTTTTTACCGAAGCGGGAAACAAAGATATCTTCTACAAGATGTGGGATGTGGGCCTCGGTGAATGCGAGGTCATCTACAACGAAGGTTCCGAACCTGTCGGGCCTATCAAGCGTGACAAAGTCCGTGACATGATCGACCGGGGTATAAACGCCTCCGCAGGAATGATCGTTTTAAATCCCAACGCAAGAAGCACTGTTAAGTTCGGAATGGACAACAAGCTCTTTGCATCGGGTTCGGTTAAATACGTGGGAAGCGAGATAAGAAGCGTTCTTCTTTCAAAGATGCACATCCACGAGAGCAAGAATCTCTGCGTTATCTCCGGCGAATCCATTGCGGTTGAGGCTGCAATGATGTGCGGCGAAGGAACGGTCATTGCAGTTGAGTACAAAGAAAGCGACCGCGAGACCATGGAGGAGAATGTCCAGCAGTTCGGTCTTCACAACGTGCAGATCGTTGATCATGTGGGAAAGGATACCATGGAGGCACTTCCCGTACCGGATACCACGATGCTGGTTGCTTCCGCAAGTCTTGAGCAGGAGCTTGAGTACCTTACGGGTATCAATCCCAAGATGGAATTCGTGATCTACACCCTGGATTTCAAGGTTGCGGCTTCCATGAGAGATATCCTTGAAAGCTACGGCCTTCGTGATATCACCATCATTCAGATCGCGGTTTCAAAGCTTAAGTCCTCAAATGTATTTGAGAATCAGCCGGCTCCCTGGATCATATCCGCAAAGCCCTGACAATATCACCCGATCCCCGAGGATATACCGATGGAAAATTTGTCGGTAATATCGGCGGTGATCGGGTTTTCTTTGTTTACTTAAACGCTTTAGTGTGATAAAATATAAGCCACGATTTATTAAGTTAGGCAGGTGGAAATCTAATGAAAAAACTTATGTTAGGAAACGCTGCACTGGCAAGAGGTCTTTATGAGGCCGGTGTCTGCTTTGCTTCCAGTTATCCCGGAACCCCCAGTACCGAGATCACCGAGGAACTGGCAAAATTTGACGATGTTTACTGTGAATGGGCTCCCAACGAGAAGGTTGCCATGGAGGCGGCTTTCGGAGCTTCCCTTGCGGGAAGGCGTTCTTTCTGCGCAATGAAGCATGTAGGACTTAACGTCGCTGCAGATCCTCTTTATACCATGTCATATACGGGAGTAAATGCGGGAATGGTCATTGTTGTTGCCGACGATCCGGCCATGCATTCATCCCAGAACGAGCAGGATTCAAGGCATCACGCCATTGCATCCAAGGTTCCGATGCTTGAGCCTTCGGATTCCGAAGAGGCCCTTGTTTTTGCAAAACTGGCTTTTGAAATTTCTGAGGAGTTTGATACTCCTGTCATCATAAAGATGTGCACAAGGGTCGCACATTCCCAGTCGGTGGTTGAGACTTCCGACAGGGTACTTCCCGAGAAGAAGGAATATGTAAAGAACATTCAGAAGTACGTAATGACACCCGCAAATGCAATAAGAAAGCATCCTGTGGTTGAGGAGCGTACGAAGAAGCTTATGGAGTACGGCTGCGTCAATGACGTGAACCGTGTTGAAATGGGCGGAACCAAACTTGGTATCATCACCGATTCCACATCTTATCAGTACGTTAAGGAAGTAATGGGAGAGGAGGCTTCGATCTTAAAGATCGGTCTTGTGAATCCCCTTCCCGATAAGCTTATCCTTGACTTTGCAGCGAAGGTTGACGAACTGGTTGTTGTTGAGGAACTTGACCCCATCATCGAGGATCATTGCAAAGCCCTTGGTCTTAAGGTAAAGGGTAAGGATATCCTTCCCATCACCGGCGAGTTTTCTCAGAATATGGTTGCCAAGGCACTTGGTAAGGAGGTTCCGACCGGTGTTGTTCTTGATGAGCCCCTTCCCGTACGTCCTCCGGCAATGTGCTCCGGCTGTCCTCACAGAGGCATGTTCTATACCTTAAGCAAGAACAAAGTGAATGTCCTCGGTGATATCGGATGCTACACCCTTGGAGCGGGCGCTCCCTTAAATGCGGTTGATACCACCCTTTGCATGGGCGCATCCCTTTCATCCATCCATGGCTTTAACAAGATAGGGGGAGCGGATACCGAGCATAAGACGGTTGCAGTCATCGGTGATTCCACATTCATGCATTCGGGAATGACGGGGCTTGCAAATATCGCTTATAACCAAAGCAATTCTGTATCTATAATTCTTGATAACTCCATAACCGGTATGACAGGTCATCAGCAGAACCCCACCACCGGTTACAACATAAAGGGCGATCCCGCAGGAAAGATCGATCTTGAAGCTTTGTGCAAGGCTATGGGCTTTGAAAGCGTTCGTGTTGTTGATCCTTACGATCTTTCCGAATGTGACAAGGTACTTAAGGAAGAACTTGCAAGCGATGCACCTTCGGTCATCATTTCAAGAAGGCCCTGCGTATTACTTAAGAACGTTAAAAAGAATCCTCCTCTCAAAGTGGACCGTGACAAGTGTAAGAGCTGTAAAGCCTGCATGAAGATCGGCTGCCCCGCCATCTCCATGAAGGACGGCAAGGCTCATATCGACACAACGCTCTGCGTAGGCTGCGGCGTATGTACACAGCTTTGTCATTTCGATGCTTTAACGGGAAATTGTAAGGAGGACTGATGATGGATACAAAGAATATAATGATCGTCGGTGTCGGAGGACAGGGATCCTTACTTGCCAGCAAGACACTGGGATGGCTTTTACTGAATGAAGGTTATGATGTTAAAGTCTCCGAGGTTCACGGAATGAGCCAGAGAGGCGGAAGCGTTGTTACTTATGTTCGCTACGGCGAAAAGGTTTATTCTCCCATAATCGATGAGGGCGAGGCTGATTGCATCGTTTCCTTCGAGCTTATGGAGGCCGCAAGATATCTTAAGTATTTAAAGAAGGGCGGTCAGATCGTTACAAACACTCAGCAGATCGATCCCATGCCCGTTGTCATGGGCGCTGCGGAATATCCCGAGAACCTTGTTGAGAAGATGCAGGCGAAGGGAGTTAAGGTTGATGCTCTGGATTGTCTTAAACTTGCCGAAGAGGCAGGAAATATAAAGGCGGTGAACGTTGTTCTTTTAGGACGTCTTTCACATTATTTCGATATTCCGGAAGAAGCATGGGAGAAGGCTCTTGAAGCCAATGTTCCCGCAAAGCTTCTTGAGATAAACAAAAAGGCATTTTTACTTGGCAAGAACGCTTAATCGGTTTACATAACAGTCAAAGGGAGGTACAGAAGTTGGAAAGGTATTTTCAGGAATCTATCGAGACCGCGTCATTGGAGGAAATGAAAAAGATCCAGGACGAGAAACTGGTCAAACAGGTACAGCATGTTTGGAACGATGTTCCTTACTACAGGAAGAAAATGGAAGAAAAGGGCGTTAAACCCGAGGATATAAAGTCACGTGACGATCTTTACAAGCTTCCCTTCCTTTCGAAGGCAGATTTAAGGGATGCATATCCTTACGGACTTTTGGGTTCACCCTTATCCGAATGTGTTCGCATCCATTCAACTTCCGGAACCACAGGAAAGAGAGTGGTTGCGTTCTATACACAGCACGACCTGGATCTTTGGTCGGACTGCACCTCCAGGGCGCTGGTGGCTGCGGGAGCAACGAAAGAAAGTGTTGTTCATGTGGCATACGGTTACGGTCTTTTCACCGGCGGTGCAGGCTTAAATGACGGAAGTCACAAGCTTGGCTGCCTTACGGTTCCCATTTCATCGGGAAATACGGATCGTCAGATCATGTTCATAAACGATCTTCAGGCTACGGTCCTTTGCTGTACTCCTTCCTATGCCGCTTATCTTGGCGAAAGAATGAAGGAACTTGGCATGGGACCCGACGATATCAGCTTAAAGGCAGGTATCTTCGGCGCTGAAGCCTGGAGCGAGGAGATGCGCGCAGATATCGAAAAAACAATGGGCATCAAAGCCTACGACATCTACGGACTTACGGAGCTTTCCGGTCCCGGCGTATCCTTTGAGTGCTGCGAACAGAGCGGAATGCATGTTAACGAGGATCATTTCATCCCCGAGATCATCGATCCCGACACGGGAGAAGTGTTACCCGACGAAACCGAAGGAGAGCTTGTTTTTACTGCCCTTGACAAGGAGGCATTTCCCCTTCTTCGCTACAGGACCCGTGATATCTGTAAGCTTTCCAGAAAGAAATGTTCCTGCGGAAGGACCCTTATCAAAATGGCGAAGCCCAAGGGACGTACCGATGACATGCTCATCATCCGCGGCGTAAACGTATTCCCGTCCCAGATCGAGACTGTTCTTATGAACAACGGTTATCCCGCAAACTATCAGATCATCGTAGACCGCGTAAACAACACGGATACATTTGAAGTCAAGGTTGAGATGACTCCCGAGATGTTCACGGATAACTTAGGTGAGGTTGAAGCACGTCAGAAGAAGCTGGTAGACGGCTTACACGCAATGCTTGGTATCAAGGCAAAGGTTTCACTGGTTGCGCCCAAGTCCATTACAAGGTCAGAGGGCAAGGCCGTTCGTGTTATCGATAACCGCAAATTATGATAAGGAGGGTGTGAGATGAGTATCAAACAGATTTCAGTATTTTTGGAGAACAAACCCGGAACTTTGGAAGAGATGACCGCAGCATTGGCTGCCGCAAATATCGATCTTCGCGCCACTTCCCTTGTTGAGGCGGAGGATTTCGGTATTGCCCGTCTTATAGTCGACGATGTTTACGAAACAACAACGGTCCTTAAGGACGCAGGCTTTGTAAACAGACTTACGGACGTTCTTGCCATTGAGATCCCCGATACACCCGGCGGACTTAATAAGGTATTAAAGACCCTGAGCGCAGCTCAGGTAAATGTTGAATATATGTATGCTTTCCTTGGGGGCAAGGAAGTGAACCAGGCCTTCATGATCATGAAGGTGGCTCATATCGAGAGAGCGGAGTCAACCCTTTCTCTTGCAGGCTTCAGGCTTGTGGATCAGGAGCATATATCTGAGTTATAGAAATTTGGTATTTTTAGTGGAAATTGTTAAGGGGGTATAATATGAGAGCAAAACGATTTTTATCATTAATGCTGGCACTGTTTTTATGTTTTTCCGAAACTGCGGCTTCTTTTGCACAGGGAGTTTCGGAAAATGAAACGGTGCCTTCTTTTGTGTCTGAAGACTATGAGGCAGAGGAACCTGCTGAGACCACGTATGTCAGTGGCGGGGAAGAGCGGTATGTCAGTGATATTCTTTCTGTAGAGGCTCCTGAGTATTATCTTGGTACTCCGCAGATTGTTGATGGCGGAGACTGTATATTGCATGCGCTATTTTCAGATGGTGAAGAAGGATATGTCAAGGCATCTGAAGCACTGGGAGTAACTTATAAAACACTCATTAACGATGTTTATGTAGCAAATGCAAGTCTGGATCAGATCAATGAATCCGATGAGGTTGAAATCGAGTTTTATTTTAGTGGAGATTCATATATACAACCCATAAACGCTCACTCGATAATTGAAGCTCCGATGCTTTCTTTAGAGAAATTATTGATTTTCTCTAAAGATACAATCACAATCAGCGAGGTAAGGCGCATTCGTCTTGAAGCAGGGGCATATACGCTTGACTTTCATGATTGGAACTGGAACGAAGAAGGGATGTATAGCCTTTATAATTCATCCGGCGAAACGGTTTCCAGTGGAAGGTTAGAAGCCAACCACTCACCTGGTTTTGCCGTAAGTGAAGACGGAACCTATTACCTTTATATAGCGGGGAAAAATGATGATCAAGAACCGTGTTTCCTTATAAAAAAAGCTGAACCTAACAGTATAGCAATTGAAAAAATGCCCGATGAAAATGTATTTTATTATGGATTCGGGGAACCGGATTTTTCGGGGCTTTCCGTTGTAATCGAGTACAATGACGATGTTAAAAGCAATCCGTTGCTTTATGGAACGGAGGAATTTAACAGATACATCACTTCAATGGGCTTCTTCGATGCTCATACAAATGCACCGGCTGAAAGGGATGAGGAAGGTGATCTGGTTCCGGGTGAGTACTATTGGAAGTTCAATGCATTGAACGGTGAGCATTATTCTGCAAACAAGGTTCCTTTCACTATCGCTTCCGGAATGTCCGCTACTTTTGTTCCTGATAAAGTTTTGACCATGGGATCGGAGCTTACTGTTAAGGAAAAGGATCTGCCCTGTTATATTGGCGTAGATCTTGTAAAGGGTGAAACATATCATTTTGAATTGAATATGGAAAAGGGTTCGGCAGAAATCTCAGCTCCTGATGGAAATACTGTCGGCTTTTTGGAACTGCAGGGCGGCACCAATTTTATTGCCCCAATGACCGGTTCTTATATAATCTCATTAACTGAAGCTTTCGGTAAGATCAGTGTTGAAAGGGGAGTTGAGATCAAGAATGTCAAGGTTCTTACAGCTCCTTATGAAAACATGCTCATTGCAGGAAACACTGCCTACTTCGCTTATGATACTTCCGGAGTAAGTGCTTTGCTTGAGTTTGCTGACGGAAGCAAGATTGTGACGGATCCTTCAGATAAAAACTGGAAGAAATACGGACTGTCCTTATCATATCTTTATGATGAGGATGGGGGCTCTGTGATCAATGCTGACGGCTCAGTGAATCTTTTGGCAGATACGGACTATTATCTGCATCTTTCTGTTGCCTGCTATTCCGGGGAAATAGAAGGCGCTGATAAGTTAACGGTTCGCGCAATTCCCAAGTATGATCTGGGTTTGGAAGAGGGCAAGAAATTTACTCTTCCCACGGATGATGAGGGACGATTTGTTGGTGCGAGAAGTTATTACATGCCTCTTGAAAATGGCAAGTTCTATCGTATATATGTTGGAGCAGACGAATTTAATGCGGATTATAGCGTAGATATTTATCACGGGAATGGACTCTTAACAACTGACTCTGTCAGTGATTATTACGGGAGTGATTACACCATTCCGGGTAATGACGAGGAGTGGTCATTCTTACTGAGTAAATTGTACGGTAAAGTGCTTCCTGAAAATGCTTATATCATGTTTAAGGAAGTCGGTGAAGTATCTTCGGTAAGTATCAAGACCCCTTCAAAAGATACATTCAAATACGGAGTGGTAGATCCGACTCCGACAGATGTTGTTATTCATGTTGAATATGCCGATGGAAGGAATGACGACATTTCCTATAAGGACTTCGATAAATACGGCATTAGCTGGGAGGTGCAGTCTAAAGAAGGATTCTATGTAGCCAGAGACAAGAATGGCAATTATGCAAAGGGTGAGTATCGTTTTAGCTTTGCAATTCCGGGATATGATGGGGATGTCGAATGCGAATGCGCGTTTAAGATCGTAGCATGCAATAATGATTACAAGGTCAATTTTGTTTCAAATTATAAGACGGGTAAGGATGATTCCTATGCATCCCAGACTATAAAAACCAATAAAACCGTGGCGTTAAAGGCAAACACCTTCAGCGATACGGGCTATACCCTCGTGGGATGGGCTGCTGAACGGGACGGAGCCGTTGTTTATAAGGACAAGGAAAAAGTTACCAATATAGCGGGAGAGGATCCTTCAATAACCCTCTATGGCGTATGGGAGAAGACTGCGTATACTATTACCTATCATATGGCAGGCGGAAAGTTCAAGAACGATTACGTTGCGCCGAGCTCTTATTACTTTGATAGTGCGGACATCAAACTGCCCATCATGTCGAATTTTGAATCAAGAGAAGGCTACTACTTCAGCACATGGTATATGGATCCTTCATACAAAGTGAATGCGCCTTTCACGATTGAGACAGGTACCACCGGAAACCTTGATCTTTATGCTCTGTGGTATCCCGAATCCTTCTTTATCAGTTTTGACGGAAACGGTGCTACAAGCGGATCCATGGAGGATCAGGAGATATATTACGGAGCGCCCGAAGCACTTCCAAAGGGAAAGTTTAAAAGGAACGGGTATGTTTTTGTCGGCTGGGAGGATGAAAAAGGTAATACATACTCAGATAAAGAAGTATTTGACTATCGTGATCACAAAGATCTTTTTGAGGGACATGAGGAAACCATACTCCATGCAGTTTGGAAGAACACGTTTACGATAAAGTTTTATGAGGGCAGTACCTATATCGACAGTCAGGACTATACTTACGGTAAGGAAGCTGATTTCTTTGTTGCATCTGCCAGCAAGCCCGGATACGAAGATTCAGCAGAATGGTATCGTGAAGACGGTGTTACGAAGGTCAAAAAGATAACAAAGACCACTTCGGGAGATTTCAGCCTTTATTTGCATCGCAAACCTGTTAAATATACCGTTAAGTTCAATGCCAACGGCGGCAAAGGAAAGATGAAGGATGTCACTGCTGTCTACGATGTGGCACTTTCCCTTCCTGAGAATACCTTTACCAAAAAGGGATACACCTTTGTGGGATGGGAACTGGATGAGAGTTCTGTTTCAGACACTCTTAAGCTTGATAAACTTAAATGGGATCCTTCCAAAAAGACAGTAACCCTTAAGGCTGTCTGGTCACAGGACAGATACAGGGTATTTGTCGTAACAAACTGCGACAGCAAAGTTGATCCCATTCCTCTTTATACCTATCAGGGAGATAAGAAGGATTCCTTTATTCTTCCCGATGCTCCCGAAAGAGACGGATATAAGTTTGAAGGCTGGTATTCGGATCCGGGATTTAAGAATGAGGTAAAGAATACAAAGGGACTTTGCGGAAATATCACGCTCTATGCAAAGTGGAGCAAGCCTTATACCGTACATTTCGATGCCAATGCATCCGATGCTACGGGAAAAATGGATGATCAGACTCTTACGCTTAATAAGACCGAGGCCCTTAAGGCCAATACCTTTAAGAGGAACGGATATGTATTCGTGGGCTGGGCAGACAGTCCTCTTAACAGTGTCAGATACTCCGACAAGCAGAAGATCTCCGGCACGGACGGAAAGGATGAGATCACCCTTTATGCCGTTTGGAAAAAGTACTTTACCGTAAGCTATGTTTTGAATGGCGGAAGCGTCTTAAATGCAAAGTTAACCGGTTATACCTACGGAGTCGGAAGCAGCTATCTTCCCACTGCCGTTAAGTCCGGCTACAAATTCGCGGGATGGTATTCGGATCCCAAGTTTAAGAAGAAGGTAACAAAGATTTCCGAAAGTGCATCGGGAAATATGATCCTTTATGCAAAATGGACGGGACTTAAATATTCCGTTGAATTTAATGCCAATGCACCCGGCGGAACAAAGTTCACCGGTTCAACTAAGAAGATGAAAGGTCTTACCTACGGAACCGGAAAGGCAGTTACAAAGAACGGATTTAAGGTAAAAGGCTATACCTTCAAGGGCTGGGCTTTGACACCGGACGGAGAAGTTGTGATCAAGAATGACGAGAAGCTCACTGCCGAGAATCTGGGATATTACAGATCGACAGTTACTTTATATGCTGTCTGGGATTTAAATATCTATGTTGTCAAATACGTTATGGGCGGCGTAGTGGAAGATTTTGAGGAATACTATGATGAATATCATGGTTATTACCTTCAGGAGCCTTCAAGAGTTGGTTATACCTTCCTTGGATTCTATACGGACAAGAAGTTTAAGAAAAAAGCACCGGCCTATAAGTCCGGTACAAAGGGAAATAAGACTTTCTACGCAAAGTGGAAGCTTAACAAAGGATTTTATGATTAGGTGAAAAAATATCACCCCGGCACTGCTGAATGCCGGGGTGATATTTTGCATTTTTTCAAAAGGATTATTTCCTAAAAAGCTTATTTATGAAATGCCTGATGGCGTGGCTCTTTCCGGGATAAATGTCATCCAGAAAGCCCTGACAGTATTCAAGTCTCTCGAGTTTCATCCAGGAGGGAACAAGTTCCTGACCGACATTCATATTAATAGGCGCTGTATCCATCATGATCATATTTATTACCTCCCTTTCCTTTGATGACTTAATCTTATCACATAAAAAGCACAGTACAATGTAAATACAACTCGAAAAAACAACGAAAAATTGTGACGGCATCACAAAAATATGCTATAATCGGAACGCAGGAGGTAAAAAGTATGGGATTTACCGTTGAAGACATGAGAATAGTGGCTGCGGAGAAGTATAAGATGGAACTGGTGGCGGGGCGTAACGGCTGGGCCAACTCCATCAGCTGGCTTTTAATGGTGGAAGATACCACCATAACCGACAGCTTTGTGGGCAAGGAGCTTGTTGTTACTACCGGTCTTGGCTTTAAGACCGAGGACAAGCTTATAGAGCTTATAAAGATATTGAACGATCACCATTGTGCGGGGCTTGTGATCAATACGGGACCTTATATAAACAAGATACCCATTGATGTTATGAAGATCGCTGACAAATACGATCTGCCCCTTTTGACGGTTCCATGGGAGGTCTCAATGGCGGAGATGATCAAGGACTTAACTGTCCGGATCTTCTTACAGTCCCAGACCGACGAGCAGCTTTCTTCTGCTTTTATAAAGGCCATCGAGCATCCGGCAGCAAGGGATGAATACAGGGAGGAACTTTCCGCTTCCTTTGACGTGGACGGGCGGTTTCAGGTGGCGGCTTTTACCACCGAGACCCTGGACAGCATGGATACCATGGACCGAAAGCGTGTGGGCTACCGTCTTCAGATATATCTTGAGAACATTTCACATAACGCCCATTTTCTTTATTACGACGGGTTGTTTTTACTGATATTCAATGCGGTGGATGATGGACCGAGAGATGAGATCATCGACGGTTTCCTTGTGAGGGTTAAGAATCGTATGGCCGACCGTGACGTATTTGTGGGTCTCGGAAGCGCGGTGACGGATGTGGAGAATCTGGAGATATCCTACAAGCGCGCCCGTTATGCGGCCAAATATGCCATGAGATATAAAGAGCCCATAAGGCGTTTTGACGATCTCGGACTTGAGAAGATACTTTATTCCGTTTCCGACAGGCAGATCCCCAAGGAGATGGGGGAGGACCTTTTAAAGCCCATAATCGAGTATGATGAGAAGCATGATTCGGATCTGGTGAAGACGCTGAACCTCTACCTTAAGAACAACGGCAGCATCGGAAAGGTGTCCGAGGAGATGTTCATCCACAAGAATACCATCCTTTACAGAATGGGAAAGATCAAGGAGCTTCTGTCCTGTGATCTTGAAGACGGGGATGAGAGGCTTAAGTATTATCTTGCAACACTTATATATATAAATAAATAATAGGGGTTTACAAAAAGTGCTTCTGCCATTAATATAGTTATGATAACTACATAGAGTAGAAATAAAAACGAAATTGATCGGAGAAACATTAATGGCAGATTACGTTATCTTGACGGAGTCCACCTGTGACCTTTCCCCCGAAATGGCGGATGAGTTCGGTCTCGAGGTTGTAAGGCTTCATGTGCTGCTTGACGGCAAGGAATACGAGCACTATCTTGACGGAAGGGAGCTTTCCTTCAAGGATTTTTACGACAGCATGCGCAACAAAAAGCTTCCCACCACTTCACAGGTTAATATGGATGCCTTCATTAAGGCAATGGAGCCCATCTTAGCTTCGGGAAAGGATATACTTTATATCGGTTTTTCAAGCCCCATGAGCGGTACCTTTAACAGCGGAAGACTTGCGGCAGAGGAGCTTCTTTCAAAATATCCCGACAGAAAGGTGCTGATCGTTGATTCAATGGCGGCTACACTGGGTGAAGGCCTTCTTGTATATATAGCTGCGAAGAACAAGGAAAAGGGCATGTCCATAGAGGACAATGCGGCATTCTGCGAAAGCTGTGTTCCCCACCTTGCACATACCTTTACGGTTGACGACCTTATGCATATAGCCCGTGGCGGAAGGGCTTCAAAAGGATCTGCGGTATTGGGAAGCGTTCTTGGCATCAAGCCTATTTTGAAGGTTGGGGACGGCGGTCTCATCGATTCTGCAATGAAGGTTCGAAGCAGAAAAGCTTCCATTAAGAAGATAGTTGAGCTGACCGCTGAAAATCTCGGCTCAAAGGAATGGCCCATTTTTGTAGGTCACGGTGACTGCATTGAGGAGGCTGAGGAGCTGGCTTCGATGCTTAGAGAGGCTACGGGCTGTGAAGTCATCGTCGACATGCTGGGTGTTGTATGCGGCTGTCACGGAGGCCCCGGTCTTATCGGAGCTTTCTATTACGGAAAGCATCGTTAATTTCATATTGTTTGCAGTGCGGCGCATGAATGAAAAGTTTCATTTATGCGCCGTTTTGTGTTATACTTTTAAAAAATCCAAGGCGGTATCCGTATTGAGTGAATTAAACAAAGTGGCCATATATTCCTCGGATATACTGGGGATCGGTGTTGTTCTCGTATCCGTGCTCTGTGCCCACGCCATCAGAAAACCTAATGCAAGACGAGATGTGAAGGTATTAAGGATCATCCTGATGCTTGATTTTCTTGCGTGCATTTTTGACATCCTTGCAACTGCGGTCAACGGTCGTACGGAAAGTTTAATGTATGAGATAAACATGGGTTCAAATACCATCCTTTATTTCATTAATGCCTGGATCGCCGTTTTGTGGGTCTCTTTCATGAACTTCCATCTTTACGGCAATCACCGGCTCATCGACAGAAATCTCACCAAATTCCGCATTATATCCATTCTTTTGTGCGCAGTTGCGGTCCTTAATGTTTTCCATCCCTTCATCTTTAAGATCGATGAGAGCAACAATTACGAAAGGCTTACCGGAACTTACGTGTATTTTGTTTTTTCGATCCTGTGCTTAGCCTTCAGCGTGGTTGATTTCATCAAGTATAAGAGGGAGCACAAGGGCGTTTTAAGGTTTTTCCCCATCATTGCTTTTTTGGGACCGGTCACCATAGGTATCGTCCTTCAGTTTTTGTTCTACGGAACCTCCTTTGTATGGCCCGCCCTTGCAATATCCTGCTGCGGAGCCACCATTTCCCTTCAGAACGAATATACCTATGTTGACAATCTTACGGGAATGTTAAACCGTTCCTTTATGTTTGATCACAATGTGTTTAAGAAATGCCACGGTGTAGTCATGCTTGACATCAACGGATTTAAGCAGATCAACGACACTTACGGTCACGCAGAGGGAGACCTTGCCCTCGGCATCCTTGCGGGGATCCTGCAGGATACGGTGGGAGAGTACGGAGTTGCCATCAGATATGCGGGTGACGAGTTTCTTTGTTTTTCCTTTGACGGAAGCTTATCTCAGATGCAGCAGCTTCTTGTTGAAGGTCATGACAGGATAAGGAAGTTTAATGTGACCGGAAAGAAACCTTACGAACTTAACGTTTCTTACGGTCTTATAGCTTATGATCCGAGAAAAGACGATATCGACGATATATTAAAACGTGTGGATGAGAAGATGTATGAAAACAAGCAGGCCTTTTACGAATCACATCCCGATTTTAAGAAGACTCTGAGAGTCTGAGGAGGGAAAATGAAGAGGGAATTTGAGGAATACGAATTAAAACATATTGAGATGTTAAGGCCTTTTCTTTCGGAGTGCACGGTCCTTCTTAAGAATGAGAGGGATTTCAGGGTGAATTCCCCGGGAAATGTGGCGCTTTTCGGAAACGGAGGAAGGCGCACCTTTAAGGGCGGCACAGGCTCGGGAGAGGTGAATTCAAAATATTTTGTGACAGTGGAAGAGGGGCTTGAGAATGCGGGCTTTACCGTTACGACCAAGGCCTGGTTTGACTGCTATGAACTGATCCGCGAAGAAGCAAAGGCGGATTTTATAAAGCAGTTAAAGTCGGAAGCCAGAAAGGCTCATGTCAATTACTTTGTTTATTCCATGGGAATGGTGATGAACGAGCCTGAATATGATATTCCCCTTGCAGGTGACGGGGAGCTTTGCATTTACGTTCTTTCCCGTATCTGCGGCGAAGGAAACGACAGAAAGGCAGTGCCCGGAGATCTTCTTCTTACGAAGAGTGAGATACGGGACATACTTACTTTAAACGATAAATTTGAGAAGTTTCTTCTTGTTCTGAATGTGGGAGGACCCGTGGATCTAAGCCCCGTTATGTCCGTTCCCAATATCCTTGTTCTTTCCCAGTTAGGCGTGGATACGGGTTCCGTTATAGCGGATCTTGTTCTTTCAAAGGCGTATCCTTCGGGAAAGCTTACCACCACATGGAGCGCAGCCGGCGATTACTGTGATCTCGGGGATTTCGGAAAGCCCGAAGATACCATGTATAAAGAAGGCGTTTATGTGGGCTACAGATATTTCGATACCGTGGGGAAGAAAGCCATGTTTCCTTTCGGTTTCGGACTTGGCTTTACGAAGTTTGAGATGCGTACCCTTTCCTCGGAACTTGAGGGAACGGTCCTTACCATAAAGACGCTTGTCAAGAATATCGGTATCGAGCGGGGGAAGGAAGTCTGTCAGCTTTATGTTTCCCTTCCGGAAGGGGCGCTTAAGCAGCCTCTTAAGCAGCTTGTTGATTTCAGAAAAACAAAGGAACTGATCTCTTCCGAAGAAGAAACCCTGGAGTTTTCAGTAGATCTTAAGGACCTTGCATCTTTTGACGAGGAACGGGCGTCTTACGTTCTTGAAAAGGGAAGATATGTGTTCATGATCGGTCCCGACAGTGTGAATACTCAGTATTCGTGCGTTGTGGGACTTTCACAGACTGTGGAAGTTACGAAGGTCAAGAATGCTCTCGGGCCCATCGTTATTACGGATGAAGTGCTTGAGAGGCCGGCAATTAAGGTTCCTGAGAATATAAAGGTACTCATGGCCGACCCTTCGGCTTTTGAAACAAAGATCATCGATTATGATAAGGAATTTCAGATAGAGGATGAAGTGAAGGAACTGACCGACGATCAGCTCATAAGCCTCAGTGTCGGAGCACACGATCCCGACGCGGGGATTGCGGCGATCATCGGAGAGGCAAGCAAGTCCGTCGCCGGCGCCGCCGGCGAAACCTCCGCTGCGGCCGTTCCCTCCGGGATACGCACCCTTGTCATGGCCGACGGCCCCGCCGGGCTTCGACTCTCGCCCGACTTCTACCGCGACGCCAAGGGTGTTCACTCCCTCGGCAATCCCCTCATGGCCGGTATCCTGGACACCATGGGACCGTTCCTGAAATGGGCAGTCAAAACCTTTCTTACAAAGAAACCAAAGAAAGGTTTTGAGACGTTGCACCAATGGTGCACCGCCATCCCTATCGGAACGGCCATCGCCCAGAGCTTTAACCTTGACTTCGCAAGAACGTGCGGGGACATAGTGGGAGATGAGATGGAGCGCATGAATGTTGACCTTTGGCTTGCCCCCGCACTTAATATCCACCGAAGCATTCTGTGCGGCCGCAACTTCGAATACTATTCGGAGGATCCCGTGGTCAGCGGCAAATTTGCCGCAGCCCTCACCAAGGGCGTTCAGTCCCATAAGGGCCGTGGGGTTACCATCAAGCACTTTGCCGCCAACAACCAGGAGACCAACCGCTACAATTCAAACAGCCATGTAAGCGAACGTGCCATGAGAGACATCTATCTCAAGGGCTTTGAAATATGCGTAAAGGAATCTCAGCCGAAGGCGGTTATGACTTCCTACAACCTCCTTAACGGGACCCATACTTCGGAGCGTCACGACTTAAACGAGGACATCCTTCGCTGCGAGTGGGGCTTTGACGGGCTTGTTATGACGGACTGGGTCGTTTCCATGACCGAAGGAAAGATAACTCCCAAATATCCCGCTCCCGAGGCCTATAAGGTAGCGCTTTCCGGTAACGACCTGTTCATGCCCGGCAGCGCAAAAGAGATCGAGAACCTTACGGAAGCATTTCAGGACCGCAAGATCTCAAGGGAGAGGCTGGAGATCAATGTCAGCCGTCTCGTAAGGCTTACGAAGATGTAAGCGCTAATCATTCTTTAACAAAGGACATATATACTATGTGGGCATATGAAAGTGTGTTTTATCAGATCTATACATTGGGCTTCTGCGGAGCGCCCTTCGAAAATGACGGAGTTCTTCAGTCAAGGATATTAAAGGTCATTGACTGGATACCCCACATGAAGAAGCTTGGCATCAACGCGGTTTATTTCTGCCCGGTGTTTGAATCCGATACCCACGGCTACAATACAAGGGATTACACAAAGATCGATGTGCGTCTGGGCACCAACGGGGACTTCAAAAAGGTCTGCGATGCCCTTCATGAAAACGGCATTAAGGTTGTTCTTGACGGAGTATTCAACCATGTGGGCCGGGGCTTTTGGGCCTTTAAGGACGTGCTTGAGAAGAGGGAATCGTCACCTTATGTAAACTGGTTCTCCCGCATTGCCTTCGACGGAAATTCAAATTACAACGACGGCCTTTGGTATGAAGGCTGGGAAGGCAACTACGATCTTGTTAAGTTAAATCTCTATAATGAGGATGTTATTCAGCACATTTTCCATGCAGTGGAAGGCTGGATCAACGAATTTGATATTGACGGAATAAGGCTTGATGTGGCATATTGCCTCGAGAGGAATTTCCTTAACCGCTTAAGGGGCTTCTGCGATTCAAAGAAGCAGGATTTCTTCCTTGTTGGCGAAGTGCTCCACGGCGAGTACGGACGGATGCTTAACGAGATGAACATCCACTCCGTGACCAACTATCAGTGCTACAAGGGCATCTATTCGGCCTTCAATTCAAACAATATGTTTGAGATAGTCCACTCCCTTAACAGGCTTTTCGAGGATCAGCCATGGTCGGTGGCTCCCGGTTCGCATCTGCTTTCTTTCTGCGACAATCATGATGTGACGAGGATCGCTTCCGCACTTAATGAAGAAAGATGGCTGCCCCTTGTTTATGCCATGGTTTTCGGAATGCCCGGTATTCCCATCGTTTACTACGGAAGCGAATGGGGCACAAAGGCCGAGAAATCCTGGGGAGATCCGGCGTTAAGACCCTGCTTCGATCATCCCGAGTGGAACGACCTTACAGAATTCATCTCAAAACTTGCCAACGCAAAAAGAAACAGTCCCGCCCTTAACTACGGCGGTTTCAGGTCTCTTCTTCTTACAAATAAGCAGTGTATCTTTGAAAGAAACTGCGGAAGCGAGAGGGTTCTTGTTGCGATAAATATGGATTGTGATCCTTTCATGGCATATTTTGATGCGGGGAGCGCCGAGGCGGTGGATCTCATTACGGGAGCGCCCCACAGCTTTGCCGGCGGCAGTGAACTGCCCGCAAACAGTGCATTTTTCTGGAAATGCATCTAACGGAGGTTTTTAATGGAAAAAGAAAAGAAGAAATTCGGCTTTTTAAAATTCCTGCTTCACATCGTTGCGTTCATTCTGTTCATATGGCTTGCGGGAGGCGCGGTAAATTACGGCTGCAACCTTATGCTTCGTGACTACATTGAAAGCTTCGACGTGGTGGATTACCCCGAGGATCGTCTTGTGCCCGAGATCGGCGAGGAAGGTCATTACACCATCACCACCGACAGAGATCTTAAGATCATGCATATCACCGATGTCCATGTGGGCGGCGGAATGTTTTCTTTTAAGCGTGACAAGAAGACTATCTATGAAGTCATAACAATGCTGCAAAAAGAAAAGCCCGATCTTGTTATCCTAGGCGGCGACAATACCTATCCTTTGTTCACACCCGGCTATAACGGCGGCTGGACCTTTAACAACAAAATGGTGGCAAAGACCGTTATCGATATCTTTGAACACGAGCAGGTTTATTTTTCAACGGTATTCGGAAATCACGACACCGAAGCCATTGACTATTACAGCAGACAGGATATCGGCGATCTTTACATGAGTGAAGATTACAAATACAGTATATTCAGAGAAGAATACACGGATCCCGATGCAGATACGGTTCCAAGCGTTTCCAACCAGTTCATTCTGGTTAAGAACAGCGCAGGAGAGATCACGAAGGTCATTCTTCTTATAGATTCAAACGCGTATATCGATACCACTCCCATTTCATCGGCGAAGATGCTTTACGATACCATCCATCCGGCTCAGATCGAATGGGCGAGGAGTGAGATTGAGAATCTTTCGTTAAAACAGGGGCTTCCCGAGGGCGAGTATTTAAAGTGCATCACTTTCATGCATATCCCGGTGGGCGAGTATCGCACGGCTTATGAAGAATTGTTTACGGATGTGATGGGCGAAGAGGGCAAGCCCGTTGCCTTTGAGCAGAAGGACGATCCCAAGGATACTGTCTTTGTGAGCGGTTACTGGGATGAGGACAAGATCTATTTCGGCGGCATTTCAAATACTGACATCGCTCCCGAGGATCAGGATCTTTTCTTTGAGGTAATGGCAGAGGAGATGGGCAGTGTTGAGGCCATCTTCTGCGGACATGACCACGTGAACAACGGCGTGGTATATTATAAGGGCGTTATGCTGGCTTACGGCTACTCCGTTGACAACATCGCTTACGGAAACGAAATATCAAACGTGGGAAGCCAGAGAGGTGCCACCGTCATCACGGTCAGCCCCGACGGCACTTTCTCCGAAGTGCACAAGAATGCCTACAAAGATTACGGCTGCGAGACCGACAAGTTCGTACCGGTGGATCCCGACGGCATCTTTACGCCCGGACTTTACAGAACTTACGAATAGGAAGAATCATCATAATGAAACATCTGATCTTTGACATAGACGGAACAATATGGAACACGACTGCAGTAGTGGCAAATGCCTGGAACAGGGCGGTTTTCGAGTCGGGACCGGAGGAGATAAAGGATCTTCTCATTACCGACAAAATGCTTCAGAAGGAATTCGGAAAGCCGATGGACGTCATAGCCGATGACCTTTTCGGACCCATCGATCCCAAAAAGAAAGCGGAGCTTTTAAAGCTCTGCTGTGAATACGAGCATGAGGAGATCGAGGCCTGCAGGGAGGACCTTTCCTACGAAGGCATTCGCGAGACCATGAGGGAACTGGCAAAGGACAACAAGCTCTACATAGTCAGCAACTGCCAGGACGGCTACATAGAACTTGTTATGAAAAAGAACGGGATAGAAGACTTAATTTCCGATCATGAGTGCTTCGGCCGCACCGGTCTTCAGAAGGATGAAAACATCCGCCTCGTGATGGACAGAAACGGCGTTGACAAAGCCTGGTACATCGGTGACACACTCGGTGATCACGATGCATCAAAAAAAGCCGGAGTCGGGTTCATATTCGCCCGCTACGGCTTTGGAGAAGTTCCGGATCAGGACGGCGTTGTGGATTCGCCGAAGGAACTGCTGAAGGTTGTTCAGGATTTATAGTTTTTGATGGGGAGCTGATGGTTTTTATGCTCCCCTATTATTTTTTCCATCCATATCATATGATACCAGCGGCCGAACTTGTAGCCGCAGTTATGAAAAGTACCGATCCTTTCATACCCTAAGTGGGCGTGGAAGGATTCACTGTTTTTTGTAAGATATTCGTCATCTGTCTCGGGATAGCCTATGCATGCATAGAGATTGATGATCCCCATTTCTTTAAGCGCCTTTTCAAGGGCCTCGTAAAGCATCCTTCCGTAACCCTTTCCGTGTTGATCGTGATCGAGATAGATGGTCATTTCAACACACCATTCATAGGCCTTTCGCGGGTGGAAGGCACTTGCGTAGGCGTAACCCCTTATTTTTCCGTCCGCAACAAGAACAAGGTATGGATAGCGCTTTGTGATGGCTGTGATCCGATCCTTAAATTCCTCCGTCGAAGGTGTCACATATTCGAATGTGATGGCGGTCTTTTCGACGTAGTATGAGTATATGTCAAGAAGGGCTTCAGTGTCATTTAAGGAAACGTCCCTTATGAGGATATCGTTCATTGTCTGTCTCCGTGTTGTTTTTACAGTATTATAAACCCCGAAAAGGCGGTTTTGACAAGGCAATTTATACTTTTTTTATAATATCGTTATTGACAATAACCCCCTTTGAGATTACAGTATCTGTTGAAGGTTAGCACTCGAATGACAAGAGTGCTAATAAGACATAAGGAGGCGGATATCATGACATTAAAACCCTTAGGCGACAGAGTCGTTTTAAAGCAGTTGGTAGAAGAAGAAACCACAGTTGGGGGAATCATCATTCCCGGCGCAAACAAGGAGAA